>NZ_JAUBTS010000005.1:0-71662 GCF_036705105.1 Microcoleus sp. B9-D4 | reverse complement strand
ATTTACCCACTGGCTGTGACCAGTGAGAGTAAACTCTTCCTTTCCTGTTGTTAAATTCCATACTTTAATAGTATGGTCTCTTGAACCCGAAATCGCCCGTTTACCATCAGCAGTGACGGCAACTGCATTTATCCAATTGCTGTGACCAGTGAGGATCAACTCTTCTTTTCCAGTTGTTAAATCCCATACTTTAATGGTCTTGTCCCACGAGCCAGAAATGGCCCTTTTCCCATAAGCAGTAACGGCAACTGCATTTACCCATTTGCTGTGACCAGTAAGAATAAATTGTTCCTTTCGAGTTATTAAATCCCAAACTTTTATGGTATTATCTCTTGAACCAGAAATCGCCCGTTTACCGTCGGGCGTAACGGCAACTGCATTAGGCGAATCGCTATAACCCGGGAGAATAAATTGTTCCTTTCCAACTGAATTTGTCCAGTCGCTGTGACCAGTGAGAGTAAATTCTTCCTCTTTAGTTGTTAAATCCCAGACTTTAACCGTCTTGTCCCACGAACCAGAAAATGCCCGCTTGCCATCCTCCGTGATAGCTACTGCACTTACTGAGCCGCTATGACTTTTGAGAGTAAACTCTTCCTTTCCAGTTGTTAAATCCCAGACTTTTACTGTCTTGTCCCAGGAACCGGAAATCGCCCGCTTGCCATCGGGGGTCACGGCGGCTGCATTTACTGAATCACTATGACCTTTGAGAGTAAACTCTTCCTTTCTAGTTGTTAAATTCCAGACTTTGAGGGTTTTGTCCAAAGAAGCAGAAATTGCCCGTTTCCAATCCTCCGTGACGGCGACTGTATTTACTGCGTAGCTATGACCTTTGAGAGTAAACTCTTCCTTTCCCGTGATTAAATCCCAGACTTTGATGGTGTTGTCATCTGAACCCGAAATCGCCCTTTTCCCATCAGCAGTGACAGCTACTGCATTTACTGAGTAGGTGTGACCAGTGAGAGTAAACTCTTCCTTTCCAGTTGTTAAATCCCAAACTTTGAGGCTGCTGTCCCAGGAACCGGAAATCGCCCGCTTGCCATCCGGGGTGACAGCGACTGCATCTACTGAGTCGCTATGACCTCTGAGAGTAAACTCTTCCTTTCCAGTTGTTAAATCCCAGACTTTGAGGGTTTTGTCTGTTGAACCAGAAATTGCCCGCTTGCCATCCTCCGTGACGGCTACTGCATTTACCCAGTGGTTGTGACCTGTGAGGGTACGTAGTAGTCCCCTGCGAGGCGGAGTTAAACAAGCTATCAAAGGACGCAACCAAGGTGCTGCTTTCCACTGCTTTGCTACCTCCAGCATTGCTTGAATCTGAGGCATTTCAAAGTACAGTAAGCGACCTAACAATTGTTCCGCCAGTTTGGTCTTATCTGCATCCAAAATATCGGCTGACATCCACAGTGCCACTTGAATTAAGCTCAGAGTTTTCACTTTTTCTGAGTTGTACTCTGGGTGGATTAGTGCTTCTGAAGCGTTAACTAAATTGAAATCATCAATCAGTGCCTGCACCCCAAACTCAGGATGCTGAATCTTTGCCATCAGAAAGTTAAAATCTGTCAGTTTTTGATAATATTTTTCTAAATTCCCTGACTTGACATGGTTTGGCAGTAAGCTGCCCAGATAAGCACGTTGATAGAAAAGTGGTTTGGCCGCTAACTTGTCAGCAAATTCTCCCATCTCACGCCATCCCCTTTTCTAAATACTCAGCAATCCCTTCTAGTCGCAGGAAATATACGCGGCCGGATGCGTCGCCTGCTACGATTGTGACTCCATCGGGTGCAATAGCGCAACAGGCGATCGAATTTTCACCTGTAAAACTGGCAATGACATTTCCACTCGACAAATCCCAGACTTTGAGGGTTTTGTCTCTTGATCCAGAAATCGCCCGTTTCTCGTTCGGGGTGATGGCTACTGCTTTTACTGAGTCGCTGTGACTTTTGAGAATAAACTCTTCCTTTCGAGTTGTTAAATCCCAGACTTTGAGGGTTTTGTCTCTTGAACCAGAAATCGCTCGCTTCCCATCCTCCGTGACAGCAACTGCATTTACCGTTAATGAGTAACTGTGACCTTCAATAGTAAACTCTTCTTTTTGAGTTGTTAAATCCCAGACTTTGAGTGTTTTGTCTGATGAACAAGAAATCGCCCGCTTGCCATCAGCATTTATGGCTACTGCTTTTACCCAGTCGCTATGACCCGTGAGAGTAAACAGTTCCTTTCCAATTGACAAATCCCAGACTTTGAGGGTTTTGTCCAAAGAACCGGAAACTGCCTGCTTGCCATCAGCATTTATGGCTACTGCTTTTACCCAGTCGCTATGACCAGTGAGAGTAAACAGTTCGTCTCTGGTTATTAAATCCCAGACTTTGATGGTCTTGTCCCAGGAACCAGAAATCGCCCGCCTACCATCAGCAGTGACAGCAACTGCATTTACCGATTTACTGTGACCAGTGAGAGCAAAAAGTTCATCTCCTGTTGTTAAATTCCAGACTGTGATGGTCTTGTCCGATGAACCAGAAATTGCCAGCTTGCCATCAGCAGTGACAGCAACTGCATTTACCGAATTACTGTGACCTTCAGAAGTAAACTCTTCCTTTCCTGTTGTTAAATTCCAGATTTTGATAGTGTTGTCCCAGGAACCAGAAATCGCCCGCTTGCTATCAGCAGTGATGGCTACTGAATTTACCGAGTTGCTGTGACCAGTGAGAGTAAACTCTTCCTTTCCAGTGGTTAAGTCCCAAACTTTGAGGGTGTTGTCTCTTGAACCTGAAATCGCGCGCTTGCCATCAGCACTTATTGCTGCTGCTTTTACCAAAGCTCTGTGACCGGTGAGAGTAAACAGTTCCTTTCCAGTGGTTAAGTTCCAGACTTTGAGGGTGCCGTCAAAAGAAGCAGAAATTGCCCGTTTGCCATCAGCAGTGACAGCTACTGCATTTACTGAGTTGCTGTGACCTTCGAGACTAAACTCTTGCTTTCGAGTTATTAAATCCCAAACTTTGAGGGTGTTATCCGATGAACCAGAAATCGCCCGTTTGCCATCAGCAGTGACAGCCACTGTATTTACTGAGTTGCTGTGACCAGTGAGGGTAAATTCTTCCTTTCCAGTTATTAAATCCCAAACTTTGAGGGGGTTGTCCAAAGAGCCAGAAATTGCCCGTTTCCCATCAGCAGTGACGGCTATTGCTGTGACCCAGCTTTTATGACCGATGAGAGTCAACACTTCTTTTGTAGTGGTTAAATCCCAGACTTTAAGGGTGTAGTCATCTGAACCAGAAATTGCCCGATTGCCATCAGCAGTGACGGCGACTGCATATACTGAGTTGCTGTGACCAGTCAGAGTAAATTCTTCTTTTCCAGTAGTTAAATCCCAGACTTTGAGGGTGTTGTCCCTTGAGGCAGAGATTGCCCGCTTGCCATCCTGCGTGACGGCTACTGCATTTACCGAGTCGCTGTGACCGTCGATGGTGCGTAGCAACCCCCTGCGAGGCGGAGTTAAACAAGATGTTAAAGGACGCAACCAAGGTGCTGCTTTCCACTGCTTTGCTACTTTTAACATTACCTGAATTTCCGGAATATTAAAGTGCAGCAAGCGCCCCAACAATTGCCCTGCCAGTTGCGTCCGATCTCGCTCCAAAATATCGACTGACATCCACAGTACCCTTTGAATCAAGTTCAGGGCTTTCGCTGTTTCTGGGTTGTACTCTGGGTGAGTTACTACTTCTGAATCATCAACCAAATCGAAATCATCAATCAGTGCCTGCAACCCAAACTCAGGATGCTGAATCTTTGCCATCAGAAAGTTAAAATCTGTCAGTTTTTGATAATACTTTTCTAAATTACCTGACTTGACATGATTTGGCAGTAAGCTGCCCAGATAAGCACGTTGATAGAAAAGTGGTTTAGCCGCTAACTTGTCAGCAAATTCTCCCATCTCACGTCATCCCCTCTTCTAAATACTCAGCAATCCGTTGATTTACTTCCTGAAAAATTCTCCGATTTGAATCCATCTCCCGTTTGGTTTTCAGAAAGTCAAGGAAACTAGCATGATAGATGGTGTAGCAGATTTCTCCGTCTACCTCCTGCTTTTTCAAATACTCAACCCACTTATTTTCTAAAATCTGTGCCACATGGCATTCACCCTTCTCGGCAATTCCAGCAATCATCTCGCAGGGAATCGGCGTGCCAATCTCTAGTAAAATATACAAGACAATCTCCATCAATTGCCCAGGCTTAGCGTCAATCTCCATTCGCACCCAATGGTTTTGATAATATTCTTGCAGCCCATCGGGCAATTGCGTTAAACTCAAGTCCTTGTAATCACCCTTAGCAATAGCAGGCAAAACATAGCGCAAATACATAAAATTGTCTTGGCTTTTGTTGGTCAGTTGCTCCACAAAAATAGTCTCGCTAATACTGCGGCTTTGAATCCAGTTTCTCAGTTTATCTTTATACTCCAGATCGGTATTGAGCGCATACCGAATATACTCTTTGATATCATCCTGATTGAAATCAACATACTCCTTGTCTCTTAAATCTAACTCTTTTACCGGAACATCGACTAACAACTGCTTTTTATCAAAACTATAGGGTCGCCGTGTCAGCAGAAAATATACGTTATTGGGCAGATTTTTCGGTAAATGTAAAAGATTTCCTCCCGGTTCTTGTTCGACTTCATCCAGTGCATCAATTGCAATTACCAAACGATCGCCCGCCGTGAGTTTTCCCGCCACCTGTGCCAGTAAAGTTGGTAAATCGGCGTCTTCTGATTTTGGCAATTGATAGCGGTCAATTAATTGACGGCGAATGCTCTTCAAAAACAATTCTGGTCTGTTGCGACGTTCGACGAGAATATTGAAATAGCAGGGAGATTGATGTTCCCAGACGTATTTGGCAACGATCGAGCTTTTGCCCATTCCCGCATCCCCGACGATCGTAAAATAACCGTGAGGATTGTCGGTGATAAATTGCTGAAAAGTATCAAAAACAAATTGGCGGCCGCAAAACCTGCGAATTTTTTCTTCTATTAACGATATAAATTCTTCAGGGTAGGGGGCAACTACTGGTTGTGATGGTTGATAATATTTCTGTTTTAATTTAGTATGCAGAATCCTCGACTTACCTGCACCTTGGTGGTTATCAAGTTCTGGAAAACTGGCTGAAAACTTCCTGTAAATCTCTCCCATCCGCTGTTTTACAGTAGGTTCTGATATGCTTAATGTTAATGAAAGCTCTGTCTGATTTAGGGGTACTCTTTCACGAGAGAAGAGTGCTAATAATGTTTGTGTTTGTTCCATAGATAATTCATGTCTGCCAGATTCGCCTGTAAGGAATTCTTGCCAATCCATCTAGGTTAACCCCCAATATAACTTTATTACAACTTACGCACTGTCATGCACTTAAATCATCTTGAGCCTCGCGAAGGATCTCTGAGACGGCTGGGATGCTTCGCAGTCCTGAGCCTTGCGAAGGATAGGGACTTTGCATGACAGTAGTTTAATTATACCTTGAGTATACTTTCATTATACCGACCTCTAATAGACCTACCTTTATACCTCTGGTCAACTTCACTCAATAAAAGTGATGCGATGATTTGATCAGAACACAGACAAGCAGTTATTGATAAACAAGAGAGGTCAGTCAAATGAACTTTAAATTATTCGGCAACTCGCACGGTGAGGAAGATTTTAGCGAAATCGATGAAATAGGCAAAATAGGTATAAAACTTATTGGCAAAATTGCCGATGAGCTAAGTTATACCCGCACGTCTGCCGGTCGAAACTGTCTGTTAATTGTCAAATATTTTCAGCCCGGTATAGTACCACCCGAACCTAGCACTCAAGCGGATTTTTTTAAGCGTGCAATCGACGTTTTACATAGCTTTAACTGGCTTCAAGAGCAACGAACTCCCCAATCCGATCGAAGTTATAACCAGCCACTTCACAAAATAAAACTTCAAGTAAGTAGCGAGATCAAGGCTGTTACTCAAGTTTTATGGTGGGTTGAGCAGTGGGTTGAGCAGTTAGAGCTTCTACACATTCCCGAAGAAGTTTTGCAGCTTTGTAAACTTGCTGCGATCGAGGGTTTTGCCCATGCTGTTCGCCACGCCCACACAAATCGGTCAGTGGAAACTCCGAAAATCGAGCTGGCGATCGCAGTTTTTAACGAACGCCTAGAGATCGAAATATGGGATTGGGGAAAGCCTTTTGATCTCAAGACTAAGCTGAAAGAAGAATTGCCAGAAAAAAATCTGTTTAGTTGGAACGACTTGGGCTTTACTCTTCACTAAAGCTGTTCTGAAATTGCCACCCTTCCATTGACCACAGAAAGGAACTTTTTTGTGATGATTACTGATACTACTCCCAAGATTCTCGTTGTTGAGGATGACCCATCCATCCGCACTCTAGTTCATCGTTTTTTAACTCAGAAATATCAAGTAGATTCGGCAGCAGATGGCGAGACGGCTTTAGAAGTGTTTGAGAAATTAAAGCCACTCCTAGTAGTTCTTGATTGGAATTTGCCGGATACTACAGGTTATCACCTCTGCCAGGAAATGCAGCGCCGTACTAATGTTTTTGTGATCATGCTAAGCAGCCGCACAGACGAAGCTGATAAACTTAAAGTCCTGTCCGCCGGTGCTGATGACTATATCTGTAAACCCTTTGGTTTGGCAGAGTTGGCAATTCGTATAGAAGTTGTGTTGAGACGGATGAGGCCTGTCACTCCATCACGTATTGTATTCGATCAATTCGCGATCGATTCAGCGCGTCGGGAAGCAACACTCAACGATCGCATTATCAAGTTAACAGCCTTGGAATTTAAGATATTGTATTTTTTGGCAAGTCATTCCGGTCAATCTTGGAGTCGCCAACAGCTAATCGAAAAAATCTGGGGGTGGAACTGCAACGACACAGGAGAAGAGAACGTTGTTAGCGTACATATCGGTCAGATTCGCAAGAAAATGATTCAAGTTGATGCTAATGCGTCGCAGTTTATTAAAACAATTCGGGGTTACGGTTACAGGTTCGAGCCGCCCTCTAGCACGGCAATGGCAATTTCCTAAGCTCAGCACTTTTGATATTGTATAATTGGGAGCATCTCATATTTGTAAAAACACTTCTTTTGGCTCCTTCCTTCTTCCTCTTTCCTCCTGCCTCCTGCCTCCTGCCTCCTGCCTTAAAACTCCAATTTCTAGCTTAACTGCAAAAGTGAGATGCTCCCGTATAATTGAATTAAATCGATCGCCCATGAGGTACTAAAATGCCTTCTCCATTTCCAGGGATGAACCCTTATTTAGAAAATCCCGAATTTTGGCCCGAAGTACACCACCGTTTGATCGTGGCTATCGCCGATGACATAGAGCAAAATCTCAGTCAGCAATATCGAGTGGCGATCGAAAAACGCACTTATATGACTGGTGGGGAAGACTCTGTTGATATAGCGATTCCCGATGTATCTGTAGTCGCTGCAAGGACAACAACAACCGAAACACGATCGGCAGTGATGACTTTACCGCCCCGTAGCGAATTCGTAACAGTAACGCTGCCAATTCCTGAAGAATGCAGGGAAGGTTATTTAGAAATTAGAGAGGTAACAACGGGCAGGGTGGTGACAGTCATTGAAATTTTGTCTCCCGCTAACAAACGTGCCGGTGAAGGAAGAACTGCTTACCTTAACAAGCGGCAGAAAGTTTTAGGAACTCTCACGCATTTGGTAGAGATAGATTTGCTCAGAAGCGGAAAATATCTGCCGTTTGCCAGCGAAATTCCGCAGACAGATTACCGAATCTCGATCGCCCGAGCAAATCAGCGGCCACAAGCACAATTATATGCTTTTAATGTGAGAGATGAAATTCCTGTATTTAGGATACCTTTGCAGTCACCAGATGCAGAACCGGAGTTGAATTTACAGAGTTTGTTAATGGGGGTTTACGATCGCGCCAGATTTGATTTAACCTTGGACTACGATCGGGAACCTGTACCCCGTTTCAAGGAAGAAGATAGAGTTTGGGCTGATGAATTGCTGCGAGAAATAGGCAGGCGGTAAATTACAGCAACCTTCTCGGCGATTAATATATTTGTCGCCATGTCGTGTCCTAAATCTAGGCGATGGAGGACACGGCAATGCCCATTGGTGTCAACTTAACTGAAAGCCTTGATAAATGTCGCTTTTACCTGAGTCTAGATCCCCCTAAATCCCCCTTAAGAAGGGGAGTAGGGGTTGACTTTGATCGGACTCTTGTCCCCCCCTTCTTAAGGGGGGCTAGGGGGGATCTAGATTTAATAGTCAAACAGCCATCTGTGACTGCGTTTGACCTTAAATTGACACCAATGGGCACGGCGCCGTGTCCAGACTTAGATATCCTAGTTTTTAGCCGCCCCAAACCTTCTTTAAAACATCTTGAGGAGAGATGTCTGCCATTTTGCCAGTAGGAGATTTAATGCCCAAAAATCGATCGCTCTTTGGCAACAATTTCGCCGGTTCAGTCGGGCCAAACAAAGCTATTGTATAAGTTTGAACCGCCACAGCTAAGTGCATCGGCGCACTGTCAGTACATATCATCAAATTAGCAGCAGCAATTGTCGCCGCCAACTTGCCGACATCATCCGGCGAGATAACTTTTACATTCGGACATAACTCGACTAACTTTGTCACGAAGTCTGCATCTTCAGGGCCTTTCACAACAACAACGGGCAAATTCGGCTGCCGCTGCTGACAGTCTTCGATGATTTGCTTCCAGTTGTCTGTAGGGTAAATTTTGTCAATACCTTTAGACACAGCTAATTGACTGGAACCGCCGTGAATTAGAATGTAGCCGCTTTCTTTTACCCCCAACCGCTGCTGTTCGGCTTCCGCCCACTGAATGTCCTGTTTTGGTACATTAATTGCCACTGGCGGACAAGGATTTTTAAGGTTAAATCCTTCCAGCAAATCGTGGTACATTGAAGCGGCGTACTGTTCAGTTTTCAGCGGTACTGCTGCTGTGAGAAATCGAGCGCCGTTGGTTCCCGAATAGCCAACTCTCTGCGGAATGCCGGTCAGCCACAGCAGCAGCCCTACAGTCCACCGCTGGCCGAGGGAAATCACTGCTTCGTATTCGCGATCGCGAATTACACCCAGCAAATTGCCCCAATCCGCCATCGCGTTGCGGTCTTTGAAATTGTACGTCAAGACTTCTTTGACCGACTTGCAGACTCGGTAAGCACCCTTTGCCCTCGGTTCCACGATGACATCAATTTGCGCGTCGGGATAAGACTGCTTGAGGTCATCAAGAGTGGGGAAAAATAAAATTTGGTCGCCAATCCCGCCAGGGACAAGTGCTAGTATTCGCATCATAAACGATCGGGCTATTATTGATCGAGGTAGCTCTCAGAGATCGGCTCTCAACTATCAGCTTATAGTATTTCTAGACCTTAAAAGCTACTGGCTGACAGCTAAACAACTGACTCAAAAGTACAGGACGCTCTTATTATATATATCTAGTTGGGTTAAAAACGGTTAGTAAATGCACTTATTAATTCCTGCAGCGGGTTCGGGGCGACGGATGGGGAGTCAGCGGAACAAACTGCTGCTGACTTTGCTCTCTAAACCTTTGCTGAGTTGGACTTTGGCTGCTGCTGAAGCTTCGCAGCACATTAGCTGGATTGGCATCATGGGCCAGCCAGACGATTTTCCTGATTTTAAAGCGATTCTGAGCGATTTATCTTTGGTTAAGCCCGTGGAACTGATTCAAGGAGGCGCCACCAGGCAAGAGTCAGTTTACAACGGTTTGCAGGCTTTGCCACCAAATGCCGATCGAGTGTTGATTCACGACGGAGCCCGATGTTTGGCAACTGCTGAATTGTTCGATCGATCTGCCGAGGCCCTCTTGACCTGTCCAGGCTTGATTGTCGCCATCCCGGTCAAGGATACGATTAAGGTCGTAGATGAGCGTCGAATCGTGCGAGACACCCCAGACAGAAGCAATTTGTGGGCAGCCCAGACTCCCCAAGGATTTGAAGTGAAATTGTTAAAGCAGTGTCACGAAGAAGGGCGACAAAAAGGTTGGGAAGTGACAGACGATGCGGCTTTGTTTGAAAAATGCGGTTTACCAGTGCAAATTGTGGAGGGGGAAGAGACGAATTTGAAAGTCACAACCCCCGTAGATTTAGCACTAGCTGAATTTATTTTGCGGCAGAGAACAGATAAGAGTAAATAGAATTTGTTGAGTATTTTTAAGAACGGGCAAGATACCCGTTCCACAATCAATAATTTGTTAGTTGTGGGACAGGCATCTTGCCTGTTCAATAAAAATAATAAGGTGTTAGTTGTGGAACAGGCATCTTGCCTGTTCAATAAAAATTTGTGTGTGGAACAGGCATCTTGCCTATTCCTTATGTTATCTTAGAAAGATCATAGCTAGAAGTAAAACATATGATTTCTGTTGCGCCGATCGCACCACCGTTACTCATAGGCGAAAAGCGAGTGGTGTTTAGAAATATTAGTTGGCAGGGCTACCAACAACTGCTCAAGATTTTGGGCGATAAACGAGCGACTACATTGATATTCGATCGAGGGATTTTAGAAATAACCAGCCCTTTAGAAGAACACGAATTTTCAGCACGCTTAATCGAACGACTGATTCAAATTTTGGTGGTAGAGCTAGGTTTGAAGATTAAAACAATGGGTTCGACAACCCTCGATCGATCGGACTTAGAGCGGGGTGCAGAACCAGATAATGCCTATTACATTCAAAATCAGCCCCTTGTAGCCGGTCGTACAGTAGATTTAGCCACAGATCCGCCACCAGATTTAGTAGTAGAAATAGATATCACCCATACTGATATTAACAAGCCGGCTCTCTATGCCAGTATGGGAGTACCGGAATTTTGGCGTTACAATGGTAGAGAATGGCGAATTTATAAGCTAGAGAACGATGAGTATTTGGAAGTATCGGTCAGCCCCACTTTTGCGATACTTCCCAAGTCCAAGCTATACGAATTTTTAGCCGCAGCGCAGCTAGATGAGGTAGAAGCCGAGGTTAATTTCCGCAACTGGGTGAGAGAGATAGCGAAATCTAACTAGCGAATTTGGCATTGGCAGTCACCAGATTACGAGCTTCATCACAGCGTATATTCAAGAGAGAAGTTTCCTGTTTCGTTAGTAAGGGCTGGCTGTTGGTCGGACGATAATTTCGCTAACATCAACATCGTCAGGTTGTTCGATCGCAAATACAATCGATCGCGCGATCGCAGCAGCAGGAATAGATATTTTGCGAAATTCTTGCATTCCCGATTTTGCAGTTTCATCAGTGATGCTCTCGGCTAACTCAGACTCCGTTACTCCAGGAGAAATCACCGTCACCCGAATGTCGCCCCCAACTTCTTGTCTCAAGCCTTCTGAGATTGCTCCAACGGCGAATTTAGTAGCACAGTAAACAGCAGCAGTAGGAGAAACCGCGTGTCCGCCGATCGAGGAAAGATTAATAATCTGACCAGATTTTTGTGCTTTCATGACAGGAAGTGCCGCCGCGATGCCGTACAAAACACCTTTGATATTGACATCAATCATTTTATCCCATTCATCAACTTTCAGTTGTTCGAGTGCGGATAGGGGCATGATGCCAGCATTGTTAATCAGGACATCTACGCGATCGAACTTTTTCTGGGCAAATTGAACAATCGCCTCCATTTGACTGCGTTGCGTCACATCGAGAGCCTGGTATTCGACTGTTCCACCCTCCGCACGAATGTCCTTGGCGATCGCTTCTAGGCGATCGGTGCGACGTGCGCCTAAAACCACTCGTGCGCCTTGATGAGCGAGCATACGGGCTGTGGCTTCCCCAATTCCACTACTGGCTCCAGTAATGATGACAACCTTTCCATTTAAGTTCGACATTGAAATCTCCTATTTTTGTGATGTTACTGGAAATTTGTTTTTGTTACGGTGGTGATATAAATGACTTCCATCAGTATTGAAACCTCCTAGCAATGTCAAGGCATTCAGCAGATATTGGGAAGTAGTTTGTTTTTTACAAACTGCTCTAATGTCGTTGGTGTAACCGCTTCTTGGGTTCGAGCAGTCGCATAAATTCCGTCAGGATCGCCAAGGGCAATAAACAGCTTCCCTAACTCTTTTTGTACATCAGGTGTTGCTCCGATCGATGCCAGTTGCTGCTGGATAGATTCAATTGTCACTTGCACATATTCTATCGGGCAATCGAGCAATTGTGAAAGAATAGCCGTTGTTTCCAAGATCGTTAAATTTTCTGGCCCCATCAAATTACGAGTCCACTTACCTGCCCAACGATCGTCGAGTAGATATTTTGCAGCCTCATCGCCGATATCGTCAGTGCTAATCCACGGAAGATCATGGTCGCTGGCATAGGGGAAGTATACGGTATGGTCTTGCTGAATCAACTTGACTTGACTTAGAAAATTCTCCATAAAATAGCCGGGACGCAGATGCAGTACATTGGCTCCGGTTTGGTTGAAAATCGATTCAACATCACCAACGAATGAGACTGTACCTAAATTTGGTTTTGCACCTGCACCAATGCTAGAAATATTGACGACTCGCTTAATGCCGTTTTCACGCACTGCTGTGGCTCCAGCCATTGCTGTCTGGATGTACCAGTTGGATAAGCTTGGCGTGTCGAGTTTCGGTGGAGTCAGCCAAAACAAAGCATCTGCATTTTGTGTTGCTTCGCTCAATCCTTGAGGATCGTCACTGCTAATTTGCTTCACTGTCGCACCTCGCTCAACTAGATCGGCTAATTTCTCTGGATGTCTTGCCAAAAGAACGGTTTCGGCTCCACCTTGTATCACTTTCTCAGCGGTACGTCGTCCAATATTGCCTGATGCGGCTGCAATGACAATTTTCATAGCTTTCCTCTCTTTTATGTATTAGCCTCGGCTGAAAAATTGGCGCAATTTTTGGGTGTCGCCCATTGCATCAATAACGGGGACAGGGTTCCAGTATTCACGGTAGTGAACGATCTTTCCATCCTTGGTTTCTAGTCGCATCACATAATCTTGTTGATAGTGGCGACCTGTGGCGAGGATGTCGGCTTCTCCATGAACCTCGGCAAGTAAAACATTAGGGTTTGATGTTTGATATTCGCGAACATTCGTGAATACTAAATCTTGCATCTGTGCCACCATCTTTTTCATGTGGTTGTAGATGGCAGATTTGCCTTCCAATCGTTCTGGCGCATTCAGAGCAGCAGCATACGGAAATTCCACAACTGCATCTTCAGCAAATAAATTTATCCAAGCTTCGGTATCCTTGCCAATCAGTGCGAGATGGTCGGTCAAAAGCTGTGTAGTCATATCTTCCTCTTCTATTTCACCTTAAAATTGAATGGCTCTCACTCGAAATCTCCTATTTCTGTCCCTTCTGTTGAGCTTAGTTTGAATTAAACAAACTGACCGCCAGAGACTTCGATTCTCTGTGCATTCACCCATCTGTTTTCTTCGGATAGCAAAGAGGCGATCGCACCGCCAATATCATCAGGAAGACCCACGCGACCTAGGGCGGTTTGCGAAGCGATAAAGCTGTTAATTTCAGGATTGTCACGCACCGCACCGCTATTAAAATCCGTTTCAATTGCGCCTGGGGCTACCACATTCACAGCAATCTGTCTGTGTCCCAGTTCTTTCGCCATGTATCGGGTCAAAACTTCGATCGCTCCTTTCATGCTTGCATAAGCTGCATAGCCCGGTAGAGCAAAACGGGCAAGTCCAGACGAAATATTGACAATCCGTCCTCCATCATTTATCAAAGGCAGAAGTTTCTGCGTGAGGAAAAAAACGCCCTTTACATGAATATTCATCAATCGATCGAAATCATCTTCGGTGGTATCAGCAAAAGACGCATGAACACCAACACCAGCATTATTCACGAGGTAATCAAAATTCTCTGTCTGCCATTTATCTTGAAGTGACTGCTTGACTTGTTCCACAAAACCGTCAAAGGTTTTAGTGTTTGAAGTATCCAGTTGCAGTGCAACGGCTTTAGCTCCGATTTCGGCGATCGCAGATACAACGCTTTTGGCTTCTTCATCGCTATTGTGATAAGTCACGATAACATCTACTCCTTTTCTGGCAAGGGTCAAAGCGGTATTTTTGCCAAGTCCTCGGCTCGCCCCTGTTACCAATGCGATTTTTGTCTTGTCTTTGGTCATTGCCTTATCCTTTTACTGTTTCATTCAGATGTGTTCATCCTATGAGTAAAAGTAAGGGTTTTGAATACACAGACCTCGCAATTTATTGCCTAATCCTCCAAAGCCCTCTTTTAGGAATGGCTCAAGATGCTCTATGATGAGCAAAAGGAAATGGTTAAATCAATCAAAATACTAGCATGGCGATTGAAATGCTCAACCAAGTAATCAACCAAGATGCGATCGGCAATCAGTGTCAAGAACTGGCGGCATTGCTAACTCGGCACACCCAAGGCAAGGGGAACGGTTTTCATACAACAGCTATAGATCAGCTAGAATTTACGCGAGAATCTTCTGCTTCCACCCCACTACATGGTGTCTATGAACCTATTCTCGGCATTATCGTTCAGGGTCAAAAAGAAGCGTTGCTGGGGGAGGAAACCTATCGTTATGGCGCGGCTCAATATCTTGTTATTTCAGTTGATTTGCCCCTGAGCGGATTTGTTGTAGAGGCCACTCCTGATAAGCCGTATTTAGGATTTAAACTAAATCTCGACCCCCGTCAACTCTGCGACATTATTACGGCCCAAACCAAGCCAAGTGCGAATAAGAAAGAAAACTCTGTTAGAGGCTTGTTTGTCAGCACCGCCGATGCACCTTTGCTCGATTGCGCCCTCAGACTGACACGACTTTTGGATACGCCGCAGGATATCCCTATCCTGGCACCGATGATTATCCGCGAAATCTATTATCGTCTTTTAATCGGTGAGCAAGGCGAAGCTGTCCGCCAAATCGCAACATCTGGCAGCAATATGCAGCGCATCGCTGAGGTGCTCAAACTGATTAAAACTGATTTTGTAAAACCGATGCGTGTTGAGGATTTGGCAGGACAAGCCAATATGTCTCCTTCATCTTTCCATTACCATTTCAAGGAAGTGACATCGATGAGTCCACTTCAATATCAAAAGCAATTAAGACTATTAGAAGCACGTCGCCTGATGCTTGCCGAAAACTCCGATGCAGCAAATGCTGCCTATCAGGTGGGTTATGAAAGCCCCTCACAGTTCAGCCGCGAATATTCTCGGATGTTCGGTGCGCCGCCGATTAAAGATATTGAGCGTTTGCGTACTGCTTGAGCGTAACTGTTTCGACTATATTGGTTTTGTGACCGTTAACACAAGTGGAGGATGAAAGCAATGCAATATAGCGGTAAATGGCGGATCACAGAGATGGCAATGTGGGATAGTGATTACTTGGACATGGAAGTTGAAGCCTATATCGAGATTGATGAAACAGGTTCAGGAGAATTTCAATTCGGTTTAGTATCAGGTGAAATTGACGGCGAAGTCGTAAAAGATGGAAAAGATCAGCGATTTGAGTTTACATGGGATGGTAATGACGAGAACGATCCTGCATCTGGTAGCGGTTGGCTCAAATTAAAGGATAAAAACTCGGTAGACGGTCGAATCAAATTCCACCAAGGCGATAGTTCTAGTCTTGTAGCT
This sequence comes from Microcoleus sp. B9-D4, assembly GCF_036705105.1. NCBI lineage: Bacteria > Bacillati > Cyanobacteriota > Cyanophyceae > Oscillatoriales > Microcoleaceae > Microcoleus > Microcoleus sp. B9-D4. The sequence continues at coordinate 56,020 of NZ_JAUBTS010000005.1, read as the reverse complement.
AAGCGCATGAAATAGGCAATCAGCGATCGTACTATTTTAGACCATTTTTTTTAAACCGCAGATGAACGCAGATAAAATCCCATCCGCGTTCATCTGTGTCCATCCGCTGATATCTGCGGTAACAAAATCCCAATCTAACCAATAACCAATAACAACTGACTTAGGTTTTTCATGAAGGATTAATCGGAAACTCACCCTCACTATCAACCTCTGCGCCACTTTTAACTAAATCCAAAAACGCAAACACGGCCGGAATCAACAACCCATCCCTCAAAACAGCCACCCCAATTACCCTTTCAAAATCCGCCGGTAAACTGCAAACTTTCACCGAAGGAGGTATCGGTTCCGCAGCCAAACGGGGAAGAATTGCTGTACCCAAACCTTGCATCACCATACTGACAATAGTTGAATCTTCGCTGAGTTCGTAAGCGATATTTAAGGGAAACCCCGAAGTTGTCAAATATTTTCGCAGCGGTACAGAACAAGAATTTTCTACCGGCTGCAAAATCAACGGATAAGCCGCTAATTCTTTCCAGGTAATCTTAGCACTTGACAATTTGGCAGTTGGCGGCAGCAACACAACATATTTATCCCGCAAAATTTCTCTAGTTTCAAATTCATCGGAGATGGGAAGAGAGACAAAGCCGATGTCTGCTTTGCCCGATCGCAAAGCCTCTTCCACAGCTTGGGTATAATAAACTTCGGTAATGCTGACCGTAATTTTGGGAAAGCAACTGCGAAATTTAGCAATAATACCCGGTAGGATATGAGTTGCGACACTCCGAAAAGTAACTATCCGTACCTGGCCTCCCTGCAAACCTTTTTCTAAATCCGCTTCTTTGACCATCATTTCTAAGGCGCAGGCTATTTGACGCCCGTGACTCACTACCCTTTCCCCCACCGGCGTCAGTTGAGCACCGTGTCGCCCCCGGTGGAACAATTGTACTCCCAATTCTGTTTCTAAAGAGGCGATGGCGTGGCTGACGGCGGATTGGGACAGTTCCAATTGCAAAGCCGCCTCGCTAAAGTTTTCACAGTCTGCTACAGCTATCAAAGCTTGAATCTGAGAGAGTTTCATCCGCCGCGTATTGATTTCATTCATAGCGTTTGTGCCAGTAGTACGCAAATTGTCACAAGGGCTTCGATATATCGATTTTATTCATACAACCTATGCAAGCAATGCTTTGATTGTTAATTGCCGCAGAGTTAAGGTTAATTTATCAGGTAACAGAGAGACTTTTACAGGGCTTGCACGACAACAATATTGTGCTGTACTTGCGTTGAATTTATTACAGTCGCAAGCTATTTTTTGTAATTTTAGTGGTGCAATTTTTGTAAAAGTCATCACTTTAAGGTGTTGGCTATGTCTACTTACAACAGTCGGATCAACCCCCGAATCATGATGTTTTTTTTGATGGCTGATCGAGCTAAACCATCCGAAAAACCGAAAGGGCTATCTCTCTTTTCAGCTATAAAAAAAATAGGGCAGTTTTTGCTCTACCTCATTTCTAGTGAGGACGAACTGAGAATTTGGCAGACGTGCGATCGCTATGGTAACACTTGGTGGCACGGTTGCGATCGGGCGACTGGTCGTTCTACCTGCGTGGCGACGGATGATGAAATGCGCGCTTGGATCGATCGGCGTTATTGCCAATAGTAGTGTGTGGGTTGCGTAGAAATGAAGTGAAATACAGTCCTCGATTAGCAATTACCAATTAGCAATTACCAATTACCAAGTAGGAGATGCTATGCTTCAAATATCTTCCGAATGTGCAGCGCCAGATCGCATTATTCTGATGGAAAACGAGGTATACAGATTGCCTCAAACTCATCGAGAAATTCAAGTTTTGTCAGGAATTGCTTGGATCACGGTTGACCAACAGGACATCATCTTGCAAAGTTCTGAAAAAGTATCGCTTCCACCCAGCAAAAACTTTGCTGTCATATCCGCTCTCAACAATAAGCCGCTGATTATGGCAGTCTGGCAAGACAAAAACCCAGTCAGAACCTAGAGATTGAGAAAAAATTTGGCAGGAACACCCCAAAAAGCTCTATCTTAATAGTTATCACTTAGCTATTGGAGGACTCGATCGGTGCACCGCCGCTCTTACCACTTCAGCTATCTCGCAGCTATAAGTATTGTGTTATCGCCCGCACTCAGCTTGCTGGCAATTTCAGACGCCCGGGCTTATGCCCCAATTATAAATGCGAGGCGCGCCCAAGCAAGCGAGCACGCTCAGGCAACTGACCCCAAAACGCAAGCAGACGAACTCTTTGAAACAGGAGTAAAACAGCACCGCGAGGGTTTGTTTCGAGAAGCAATCGAGACTTTTGAGCAAGTTTTGGCAATCCGCAAGCAACTAGGCGACCAAGCGGGAATCGGAGAAACCCTCAACAATATGGGGGAAGTTTATGGCGAAATGGGTTTGAGGCCCAAAGCTTTGGAAGTTCTGCAGCAAGCTTTAGTCATTCACCGAGAAATCAGCGGAGGGCGTCGTACCGCGCGCACTCTCAATCTCATAGGTTTCGTCAACCGGATTGGGGACAATTTTTCCGAAGCGATGAAACTGCACCAAGAAGCTTTGGAACTTGCCAAAACTACCGACGACCAAATTGAAATTGGAGAATCCCTCCACAACATCGCGGCAGTGTACGCAGAACAGGTCAATTACGCCAAGGCGATCGAATTTTACCAGCAAGCGCGAACGATTCGCACGGCCGCCGGCGATAAACGCGATTTAGGCCGTACCCTCAATAATATGGGCGGCGTCTACTACAACATCGGCGACTTTAATAGAGCGATGGAATTTTATCACCAAGCTTTAGCAATTCGCCGGGAAATCGGAGACCGGGCTGGCGTCGGCCGCCTCCTCAACAACATGGCACTTACCTCTCGCAAACTCGGCAAAGATACTCAAGCGCTGATCTATTTTCAGCAAGCAATACCGATGTTAGAAGCAATCGGCGACAAGACAAGTATCGGACGCTTGCTCAACAATATGGGCGCAATTCATGAAAGTCTCGGTCAAAATGCTCAAGCTCTAGAATCCTACGAGGAAGCTTTAAAAATTGCTCGTGAGGGCGGTGACAAAGCCGGAGAAACTACAGCGATGGAGGGCATTAAGCGATTGTCTTCCAGTCAGCTTGTACCGCAATAAGGAGAGTTAAGCGGTTCCGCATCGGCCGTAAAGATTGGAAGCGATCGACTTTGGCGACGATTGGGTATTCATCTGCAAGTCGTTGTATAATTGGTTGCCAAAAATATATAGCTCATAAAGAGGAAAAAGGCTTCAGGGGCGCTATAATTTGATTAATATCGCGATCGCAAGATAGAAACAGTTTCTGTAGTAATTCGTCTGCCAGAGTGGCTGCACAACACTTAATCTAAGCTATGGATATCCGTACCGAAAAGCCAGAAGATGTAGAAGCTGTTCGCAACATTAATATTGCGGCATTCGGGCGAGAAAATGAGGCTAACTTAGTCGATCGATTGCGGGGAATTGCATCTACATTTTCCTTCGTTGCCGTACAATCCGATCGCATTGTGGGACACATTTTCTTCAGTCCGGTTGTCGTGGAAGGAAAATGTTCTAGGAATTTATCGATTCTAGGGTTGGCGCCAGTGGCAGTTCTACCCAACTATCAGCGGCAAGGTATAGGAACGCTGCTGATTCGGGAAGGTTTAAAAGAGTGCGGACGATCTGGATTTCAGGCAGTGGTTGTGCTTGGTCATCCAGATTTTTATCCGCGTTTTGGGTTCATTCCTGCTAGTAGAAAGAGCTTAAAATGTGAATATGATGTGCCCGATGAAGCGTTTATGGTGTTGGAGTTAGAAAGTGGAGCCTTGCAGGATTGCAGCGGAACGGTGAAGTATCGATCGGAGTTTAGTCTATGCGAGTGACGAAGTAGTCGTAGGGTGCGTCGCCATGAAAAACCTCCAAAGAAATATGGACAATCTTACAGCTTTGCACCTAACAAACTCTCGTTCGTGCAAACAACCCTCCGTTTCACTCCGCCCAACACTCCTTTTGTAGCAAAAATTTTTATAAATGGTATAAAATGGTAGGGTTTGGTATCATTGCCTAGATATAACATTAATCAGCCAGTGCCTCCCAACGATATTAACCGTATCAGAGAAAAATTCAGCCTGCGCCAGTACGATATGTCAGCCCACGCAATGGAAGAAATGGCGGAGGATTTGTTGACCATCTTGGATGTGGAAGAGGCGATTCTCAACGGTCAGATTATCCGGGTTGAAAAAGGCGACCCCAGAGGTACAAAATATGTAGTAGTGGGGACTGCACTGGATAGACAAACACCTGTTGGAGTGGTTGGACGTTTCGCTAGTAACGGACGTTATCTAATCATCACGGTTTATGAAGTCACTGAACTTGAGGCCTAATCCTATGTATCGATACCGATGTGAGTATTGCGAAGGAACTGTTCAACCCCGCACTGTCAAGCGCGAGGCATTCAAACATAAAAATGGATTTGTAATTCTTGAAAATGTGACTATCGGTGTTTGTGATAACTGTGGCAATCGATACTATTCAGCCGATATTCTTCATGCGGTTCATGCTGTCGCAACTGGAGCGAGATTGCCTGAAAGAACCGAACAAATTCCAGTTTGTCATCTAGAATCAGCATAAAGGGCGGCACAACTATTGCCCAGCCAAGTTATTTAAACGCCCCCTTTTCCCTTCTCCCCTTTTGCACCTTGCAAAGCAAAAATCGGAGTTTGAGCAGATTTCCCCTTCAGAGCAACAGATCCCAAAGCCTCGCAAATAAAGTTTAGCTCGATCGACTCACACACCCTTTCACCAATCAAAATTTGGTTTTCCCCCGCCTTGCTCATCAACCGAGCCGCCGTATTCACCGTATCGCCGAGGATATTAAACTCCCTGCGCCCTCGCGGTTCCCCAACCTCAGCAGCAAACACCGGCCCCAGGGATAGCCCAATTTGACAGCTTACTTTTATTTCTTCACCCGCGATAATTACCAGAGGCAAACCTGCAATGAGATCTCGGATCGCAATCGCCGCACTAGCCGCGCGGTTGGCGTCATCCGTGTGAGCGTCGGGCACGCCAAAATAAATCAGCATATCCGAACCATCTAAGTGCGCCGTTACTTTTTGCAACACGCCCCCTTTAGCTGACACTACAGCATCGATCGACGCAAACACCCGAGAATAACTAACTACCAGATTGACTTCTTCCTCCGGCGAAGCTTTTTCCACAGACTCCGGTAAACCTATCAAGTTGACAAACATCACCGTCGGTTCAGGAAAATCCGGCGGAATTTTCCGCCTGTCTGCATTTTCCACCAGCAGTCTCAGGATAGTTTTGGGAATATAACTAGCAAGGGGTTCAAGCCGATTCACAGCTTCCCCGATTTCTTTTACCAAGCCCGCAACGCTGCGATCGAGCAATACCGAACTCGGCATCCGCCGCCCAGTCAAAGTGATATCATACTCTCCGAGTCGATCGTCCGTGAAATCGTCCGTCACCAAAAAATAACCCTGTTTCCCCGGTTCAAAACGAAATTGCTCTCCCAAAGACTCTCTAGCAGTTTCAGTCACACACACCCGCCCCACAGTCCCAGAACCCTCAGCTTGCTTGGCTTGCTGGACTGAATGCCCCAGCAGTACGTGAGCCATCCGCAGCGGGGTACCAATGTCAGCACTAATATACCGGCCGCAGTGGATGCCCACCCGCATCCTCAAAGACAAAACACCCCGCGCCGTTTCAATATTGGCAAATTCAGCCATCGCCCGCTGCATCCGCAAACCCGCCCGCACCGCCCTCGCTGTATCCTCTTGGTGAATTCCTGACAGAAACTGCACCAGCATCGCATCTCCGGTAAACTCCAGCAAATCCCCGCCCGATTTGCTGACAATTTCAATCATCGAGGCAAAATAGTCGTTAATCACGCCCAGCAGGCTTTCAGCTCCCTTGCGCCCCTGGGCTGCATTTGCTTCCAACAGCGAGGTAAACCCTGCCAAATCCGTGAACAGCAAGGTGCCTGTTTGCCACTGGTAGCGCACCTCGCCCGGATTGGGCGGAGATTCGGACACGGGCCTGGGCACATAGTCGTGGAGGATGTAGCGCAGAGTTCGCAGATGCTCGAAAACCCCCATTAGCGTTGCGGGGGACGGATCTACCCACGCAGCAGCGTACAGTTGGGCGGAAAGGAGCGATCGCAGCCGCAGTTCGATCGCAGCTAAGGGAGGATTGTAGGTTAATCTATTAATAATTTCCACCTAAGTTTATTCTTAAAAAAAAGGGTAAGTTCTATCAATGTAGAGGCAACACCAATAGCTCGACTTTATACCATTATGATAAGTTTCCAGTGACTCCATACCAGCCAAACCCACAACCCACTAGAGAAACTTCCGAACGTCACAGCTTGCTAGCTCCCGATTTGATCCGAGCTGCTCGATCGGCCTATGGTATGTATCTGAAAGTGCATTCCGAGCAGATGCAGCGTCCGGCCGGTGTAGTTGTCAGTCAAGGAAGCGATCGAGGTCAGGTAATTTTTGCTTCGCAGCCCGTTTTGTTGCCCGGTGAACGTTTTGTTACTTTTGACGAAATTGAATCTCAAATGTATTAGTCATTAGTCATTAGTTATTAGTCATTAGTTGTTAGTAATTAGTTGTTAGTCATTAGTTCAAATCGCCAAGGCCCAATGTACAAGGCCCAAGGCCCAATACTTCGGTTGGTAAGCTGTGAGGACTTTAGTCCTTAAAATTTAAAGAGGAGTTTAGTCCTAACTACAAACCTTATGGATAATTGACCGAATACAATCTAACAATTAATAAATAACCACAGTCAACAGACAACAGTCAGCAGACAACAGTCAGCAGACAACAGTCAACAGTCAACAGTCAACTTAATGGAAATAATCTTTAATTGCCTTGTCATGGCGATCGTCTTTATTGTCGGATCGGCTATTGGCAGCTTTCTAAATGTGGTAGTCTATCGGTTGCCTGCGGGTTTGTCGGTGATCAACCCTCCTTCTCGCTGTCCCAAATGTTTAAATCAACTCAGAAATTACGAAAATATACCCGTTTTCGGTTGGCTGTGGCTCCGGGGCCGCTGCAATCACTGCCGCAGTCGGATTTCGGCCCGCTATCCGTTGGTGGAAGCAGCTACGGGTTTGCTATTTTTGCTAATCTTTTGGCGGTTTGGCGTAACAGTGCAAACTCTTGGTTTTTGGGCTTTGTTTAGCTGGCTGTTGGCTTTGTCTTTGATTGATTGCGATACAATGACTTTGCCTAATTCTTTAACTCGATCGGGTTTGGTGCTCGGATTGGTTTTCCAAATGGCGAAAGGTTTGTGGCCGACATTTAGTTTGATCGACTCGATACACTATCTGGTACTCGATGGGATCGCCGGATCAGTTGTCGGGTTGTGGCTGTTTGACGCGATCGGACTCGCCGGGACGATCGGGCTGGGGCAGAATGCGATGGGGGCCGGAGATACCAAATTGGCTGCCTTGATGGGAGCTTGGCTGGGCTGGAAATACTTGCTGCTAGCGGGATTTATTGCTTGTGTCGCCGGGGCTTTTGCTGGTGGCGGGGCGATCGCCCTCGGCTTGCTCGATCGGCGTCAACCCATGCCTTTCGGCCCGTTTCTGGCTCTCGGTACAGCAATTACTGCTCTGTGGGGCGAAGCGATCTTATCTAGTTACTGGCAGTTGTTTTTCCCGAATTTTAGTTTCTGATCGGCAGGTAGTCAGGCGCGATCGAACATAATATTGTCTCAAAAATTGGTAAAATTGTTCCGTGTCTTGGATTACACTTACAACTACTAGCTTTCGTTGGGAAGCGGAATTAATGCAGCAGCTCCTAGCTGCTCATGAAATCCCGGCCCGGATTGTAGACTTGGGCATAGCATCTTATTTCGGGGCTGGAAGTGCTACAGCCCTGCAAGTTCTCCCACAACACCAGCGAACAGCATGGCTCCTCATCAGTCCAGTTGAAGAGGACAATAGTCAGTAGTCAAGTCTGTTGTTTATTGTCTGTTGTTATGGTTATTGGTTATTAGTTATTAGTTATTAGTTATTGGTAGCAGCTAACAACTCACAAATAACAACAGCCAACAGTCAACAGTCAACAGCCAACAGCCAACAGCCAACAGTCAACAGTCAACAGTCAACAGCCAACAGTCAACAGCCAACAGCCAACAGCCAACAGCCAACAGTCAACAGTCAACAGTCAACAGTCAACAGTCAACAGCCAACAGCCAACAGTCAACAGTCAACAGTCAACAGTCAACAGTCAACAGTCAACAGTTAACAAATACCAAGTTTTAATGTCTCTATTTGATTGGTTTGCAAATCGACGAAAATCAGTACCGAACTCCCAAGAACGGCCGGAACGAGAAATTGCGGACGGACTTTGGAATAAATGCGAAGCTTGCGATGCCCTGAGTTATACCAAAGACCTGCGAGCAAATCAAATGGTTTGCTTGGAATGCGGGCATCATATCAGAGTTTACAGTGACGATCGCATCGAGCAGTTGATCGATCCCAATACCTGGGTGCCCCTTAACGAAGGACTGCACGCCACCGATCCCCTGAAATTTCGCGATCGAAAAAAATATAGCGATCGACTCCGAGAATTTCAAGAAAAAACAGGCCACCTAGACGCCGTAGAAACAGGCATCGGCAAACTAGAAAATTTGCCAGTCGCCCTCGGAGTCATGGAATTTCAGTTCATCGGCGGCAGCATGGGCTCAGTAGTCGGAGAAAAGCTGACTCGCCTCATCGAACACGCCACGCGGGAACGCTTGTCCGTAATCATTGTCTGCGCTTCCGGTGGTGCAAGAATGCAAGAAGGAATGCTCAGCTTGATGCAAATGGCTAAAATCTCCGGGGCTCTGGAACGCCACCGGGAAGCGAGACTGCTTTACATCCCGATTTTGACCCACCCGACCACCGGCGGCGTCACCGCCAGTTTTGCCATGCTGGGAGACATTATAATTGCAGAGCCAAAAGCTACTGTGGCCTTTACGGGCGGCCGGGTAATCGAGCAAACTCTGCGGGAAAAGCTGCCGGAAAATTATCAAACTTCCGAATACTCCTTCGCCCACGGTTTTGTAGACTTGATTGTACCCCGGACTCAATTAAAGAAAACTCTTGGTCAGCTCATCAGCCTCCACCAGCCACAGCCTTTCTTGGCAGACTCGGAATTTCCCGCCCTCAATGGCAGCGATAGCCACGCTTTGCCCCCGCAGACTCACGCTTTCAAACTTTCTCCCTAAGCTGCCGCGCCGGAGGATTGTCTGTTGGTGAGTCCGGGGCACCGAGGGAAATTTCTGAGGAAATGCTCAAAACCAGGCTTCTACCAAAAATATTGAGTTTGTTAACGAGACGTTCACGCAGACACCGGGTTTTGAGCCCCGCCCGCGCAACTCCTATTGGTAATAACGACCCAGCAGTGGGATGATATTGATCGGAAGTTGATTGGTCCTGAAGTTAGGCTGGGCAAAAATGCCTAGTCGCAGTTAGCGGTTAGTTAGCTTGCGCTAGAACAAAATCTCAGAACAAACTAACAGAACAAGCTAACAGCGCTTTCTACAATTGTCCGGCTTTCAGTTAATAGCCGTCAACTCAATTTTGACCTGTCAGCGACCTAAAAATTATGGGTTTTGCAGACCTGTCCATCGCAGAAATAGCAGAGGACTTCAACGTCCCTGTTGAAGACGTGATCCGCTTGTGCGATGAGTTGGAAATTGCCTACAAGCACCCTCAAACCCGTTTGGCTTTGGAGGATGTTAAGGCAATTATGTCCACTCTCGAAAAAAGGCGCGACTCAAAACTTCTTGCAGATTAGAGCGCAAAATTCCTCTACCTTTAAAGGTATGGCTGCACAAACTTTCGCCAGTTGTCGCAGAATCAGGGAATTTTGAACACAAATCTGTTTGCCCGGTATGATCTCTTAGCGTTCAATAATTTGCCGGATTTTTTTAAGGAGAACCATGCTTAAAAGATATTTCATTGCTCTGACCGCTGTATTCTTGAGCTTTCAGTTATTTGTCAGCAGTGCGATGGCTGTCGAACTGAGTCCTGAACTTCGCACTGTGCCTTTGAATGACAACGGTGCTCCAGTGGTGCTGAGCCTCAAACAAGTTCAGCAAGGCAAACGCCTGTTCAATTCGGCTTGCGCTCAATGTCACGCTGCAGGCATGACAAAAACTGACCCGAACGTGAATTTGAGCCCGGAAACTCTGGCTTTGGCCAACCCGCCCCGGAATAATATTGAGTCGCTGGTGGACTTTATGAAAAATCCCACCACTTATGACGGGTTTGAGGAAATTTCGGAACTGCATCCGAGCATGAAGAGTGCGGATATTTTCGCTGAGATGAGAAATCTCTCGGATGACGATTTGTACGCGATTGCCGGTCACATTCTGTTGCAGCCAAAAATTGTCTCCAAGCAGTGGGCTGGTGGCAAAGGCGCTCGCTAATCGATTTTAGATTTTAGATTTTAGATTTTGGATTTTGGATTGGGAGATGGCTGAAGTTCGGCAATAATTGCTGGCTGGTCGTTTTTCGCTCTAAAATCTGAAATCTAAAATTTACCTCCGGCTCATTGATTCTCGCAAAAGGTTGTAGTCCCTCATGCTGCGTCGTGGTGCTTTTGTCTGCTTTCTGTTGGGGATGTTAATTATTTTGCCCGTGCTGTTGGCTCCTCAACCTGTTTTGGCTGCTGCCGATTCTTATGTGAATAGGTATTTACAAGCCAGCGAACCTGTGGCTCTGGAGTTGGACTCTGAGGGACATACTCGCTTGTTTTCGGCTCAGGATTTGTCTGCGGGTAAGGTATTGTTTGAGCAAAATTGCCTGAATTGTCACGTCGGAGGAGCTAATTTGCCCGATCCGACGATATCTCTGTCTTTGGCTGACCTCAAGGGGGCAACGCCTCCCCGCAACAACATCAATAGTCTGGTGGCGTATCTGAGAGAACCGATGACTTATGACGGTACTGAGGAGACTTTTTGGTGCCGCCAAGTGCCGGAAACCTGGATGCCACAGGCTGAGATTGAAAATTTAGCGGCTTTTGTGATCCGGGCTGCTCAGAAAGCTCCGGGCTGGGGCGTGGAGAATTTTGAGAGTTGAACTGCTACTGCCAAAAAGTGGTAAATTACTCGGAAGAAGGCGATACGACTGCGCGATCGCGCCTGTTTTAACAGGTAAAATATCTAAAGAATCACCCTTTGCGTGTCCATTAGAGGAGAACTGCGTTGAAAAGACTCTTATCGATCGCCCTGTTAGCGATCGCAATTTTTACCGTCGGCTTTGGTCGCCCTGCTTTGGCAGGTGATGCTGTTAAAGGAGCTAAAATCTTTAGCCAGAACTGTGCTGCTTGTCACATCGGTGGCGGCAACGTGGTTATGGCCCAGAAAACCTTGAAAAAGACTGCTCTTGAGAAGTACGGCATGAATTCTCTGGAAGCTATTACCACTCAGGTAACTAAGGGCAAAAATGCTATGCCTGCTTTCGCCGGCCGCTTGAAGCCCGACCAAATCGAGGATGTAGCAACCTACGTGCTCGAGCAATCTGAGAAAGACTGGAAAGGCTAAACTGCTTTTTTGAAGTCGGACAAGCTGGGCGGGCTTGATTTAATTTAAAACTTGTCCTCCCGATCGCACCCTCTCTCACCCTTTGGCGAATAAACATCGGTTTGCAGCGATCTTAACCTATTTGGGAAAGCGCGTCAGAAATCCGATTTTTATGAGTTCAAGGGCGAGGGAGGGACATTTTATTTTAGATTTTAGATTTTAGATTTTGGATTGAAGAATTGAAGAATTGAAGATTTGAAGATTTGAAGATTTGAAGATTTGAAGATTTAAAGATTTGAGATTGCTAAATGCTGACTTTGTATAAACTGTCAAGCACCTAATATTAAGATTCATGTATGGAAGCCAGTCATAAATTGGGGTTGTGTGCTAGGATGTAAACCCTTTACTAGCAAAGCCTTGAAATCCAAATTAAAGTCGATCGGGGATCTGGAATCTACACCTGCCATGAACGTAAAAACATCAGCCAAAGTTAAAACTCAAGTTAAAACTCTCGGAGACGCTGCATCTGGGGCGATTGAGAAATATTTCCGCAAAAGTCTAGCGCACGAGGCTGAAGTTCTCAAAGACAAAGACGCGGAAGAACTTCATCAAATGCGCGTGGGATTGAGACGTTTGCGATCGGCTGTGACTGGTTTTGCTCCGGTTTTAGACTTGCCAAAAGAGGCTTCTGAAGGCAAAATTGGTAAGGTGGGGCGGATTCTGGGAACGCTCAGGGATTTGGATGTGATGCTCGAAAGTCTCCAAAACCGCTATTACCCGAATTTGCCGACTGAGGAACAGGAAGTTTTGGATAAGGCTTTGTTGAATTTGCTCAAACAGCGACACCGGGCTTTGAAAGGGGTGAGGGCGATTTTAGAGCACAAAAGCTACGAATCGCTGAAGCAGTCGATCGAGGATTGGCTGGAAAAACCGAAGTTTCAGGCGATCGAACATTTGCCAATTGCTGAGGTTTTGCCGGATTTACTGTTACCTCAAGTCAGCGAGTTTTTCCTGCATCCGGCTTGGCTGTTGGGTACAGAATATGAGGATGGCAAAGTTAAAATTGCTAAGGATTTGAATGCTGAGGCTGTCGAAGAGAAGTTAGCAGCGGAGGGAACTATTCTGCACGATTTGCGGAAGCAAGCGAAGCGGGTTCGCTATTTGATGAATCTGTTTGGGGATTTTTACAGCGAGACTTACGAAGTTTATGTCGAAGATGTGAAAGCTATTCAGGAATGTTTGGGCGATATTCAAGACAGTGAAGTTTTAGGCGAGTTTCTGACAGATTTTGTCGATCGCGATCTGAAAAAAGAGTTGCCGAAGTTGGCTGGTTTGTTGGCCGAAAATCGCTATGCAGCTTGGCAAAAATGGCAGGTTTTGCAACGCAGATATTTGAATTCGGAAATTCGGCAAGGTTTTCGATCGGCTTTAATTCATCCTGTGGTAGAAGATGCTGCTAACGGAAAGTTGCCCCAGGAAAGTTAGGTTTTTCGGGCCCAGAGAATGCGATCGACTGCCGGGAGGGACTAAAAGAGGGATATTTGTAGGGACACGGCCTTGCAGTGTCCTTCATTGTATAACTCAATAAAGGGCGATCGCTCTTGGGGAGAGGTTCAAGAAAAAACCTTAACAATTATTCTTTCCAGTAACGAGTTAAAACCCGAATTACTTCACGAGTGTGAAGTAAAAGAAAGGGCGATCGCGTTTTTTACCATAGCACATCACGACTGCAACCACTTCATAAACTTATTCGTCGCAGTACCAATCGACTCTCCCACCTGTTTCTTCAACCGCCACCGCTGAAATGCTTGTTCGTAATCTTCGCCTTCAGTTTGATAAACATTCCAAGCATTCAGCGACAATCCTAATCCCCAGGTTAGTAAAATGAACAGTGACCAAGAAAGCTCGTGCGAACCTGCTAGATTGAACAAAACTAAAAAAGTATTGATAATGCCGTACTTTGTCACATTTTTCTGCAATTTGCGACGACGGTAAGAGTTAAAAACCAGCTTTTCTTGAAATTCTCCTCTAGTTGCTAACCATTGCTGTTCCGCCGCTACAATATCCTGTTCGGAAATGCCCAATTCCGCTGCAATCTCGAAAAGCTGCACTCTGGATAATTCCCCTTCATCTTGTCGGCGTGCGATCGCAAGCTGTAAAATACCCTGAGCATCCTCTGAACCGTAAACTTGACTTATTTGACTTTCATTGGTTGCCATAACAAGTTTCCTATAATTCCTGACATCCTTTCTATGATAGATATAGACGCAGTTAAACGACAGGTAGTGACATTGGCGGATTTCAACACCCGGACACTTGAGTGAGACTCCTGACTATGGGAGGGGAAATCGAAGAACCGATATATTTCCCCAAATTGCAATTAATTAATTTCCCGAACTGTGACTAAGTTGGCTATCTCGTTTCAGCATAAATTGATAAAATATCCCAAACAAAATCACCGCAATCATTCCCACCACTAAAGACCCTTCACCCTCATGCCAATATTTAAACAAATCTAGACGATTAGATGCAACTAACAATGCCATTCCCGCCACTCGAAAAACATTAATAATAAAACCAAAAAGAACAGCGACACCTATTACCAAAGCCTTATTTTGTTTAGTAGGAAACATCACCAAACAAACTACAGCTAAACCTAATAAGTAATTCATTGCCTCTATACCCGAACAACCCCCATTTACCAACACCCTTCCTGTCGGTAAAGCAACATAATTACCGTCCCGTGTTACATTAAAACCGACATACCACAAAGAATAATAAGCAAATTTAGCAGTAAGCGAGGTAACAAAATTCACTAAAGGCAACGTAATGACACTGGGGGTGCCATGAAAAAATAGTATTACCAATTCACGCCAATATAGTTTTAAGTTCTGAAAACCTACTGCAAGCAGGCTCAAACCTAAACCAGACAAAAAAGGTGCCAGTCTTAAAAAAGGATCGGATTTACTGGAAACCCCAGCACTTTGAAATAAAATAAAAGCGATTAATAGCGTCCCTGCTATTCTCGATAATAGGTCACTTTGTATCTCACTCTTTTTGAGAATATCCTGGTTATCCCAAAGCAGGGAACCCACAGCGAACCAAAAAACTATACTCATCCAAAAATGAGCAACATCGTCCACTTTCCACAGGAGTGTCATATTCAGAGTTACTAAGGCTGTGGCGATAATGATTAGCCAAAAAAGTTTTCTTTTGAACATTTTGATATTAGTTATTAGTTGATCTCACGTTCTTGCCCTAAAACACTAAGAAACCTGGTTTCTTAGGAAAACCAGGTTCTTAAAGTTATGAAACAATAATCAGTGTGGCGTCAAGCCATGATGAAAACCAGTTAAAAGGATAGCCTATTCAGCTTTTTGAGCTTGAGCGCGTTGCTTTTTGAACATAGCACCAAAACTAACAGCGGCTCCAGCAGCAAGCATTGTTAAAGGTTCAGGAGTAGCTTCAGTTTCACCTATTACTTTAAAGTCAGGGCCATTATCCGGTGAGCCGAGGGTGCTGACTTGGATAGCGCCGATCGGGCCGCTCACTCCCAAATCTGCTAAGCTAACGCCCCATGCGCCTACTTTTTGAGTAGTGTCAATTTCTTGGGTGTTAATACTGTATCCAGCCTGTCCCCAACTGCCGGAATTAAGATTCAGGAGCTTTCCAATCGTGTTTCCCATAGCATCCAAAGCTTGAACTCTGATGGTGCTATTCATACCCCGTTCCCAGAAAAACAAGTTCGCTACTGCTTTAGTAAACGATAAGTTAAGTTTAAACGAACCCTCATCTTCAGTGTCAATGATGTTGTTAAGGTTTTTGTTACCCAGGTAAGCAGCCATTTCGCCGCCAGTTGGGTTCTTAATTCCCGATACATCTACTGCTTGTCCATTTACTATTGGGGAGCTGGCTTTATCGCCTTTATCTGTACTGGCTGCACCGCTGTTGTCGTTATTTTTTGTCTTATCTTCAGGGTTGCTCGTTTGTTTCTTTGGGTCTAAACCACTTTTGATCGGCGTGTTGTTGATGATCTTTACAGCGTTGACGAAGGCAAAATCGCTAGTTGTTTTACCGCCGTATGTAACTGACTTTAGCCAAATATCGCTTTTAGCATCGGGAACGCCGGAAGTGGTCAAGTTAGTTGTAAAATTAAAGGCTTTAGCTGGTGATTGAACTGCAATCATGCCTAAAGTGGCAGCAAGAGTAGCCAAGGTGGGGAATAGTTTGGTATTCATGGCAATTACTTCTCAGTGAGTGACGATTCGCTATATCTTGATTATGTACTACTTTTGGATGATTGTTACCCTAGAGGTCAGTTTTAGTAGAATCTTCATAAATGCTTTACGGCTACTTCACACTAGCCAGGTTCAGGCTCTTAGTTAGTAAGGATTCAGGTCATGTGAAAAGCAGTAAAACTTATACGGTGTAACCATTTGATCGAATAATCCTCAACTATCCATTCTTATTAAGAAACCCTGAAAGTTTTTATTGTCGGACCTATTGAGAATTAAGCTGTTGATTTAGCGAAAGTCTGTGGCAGGGTTTGACGTTAAGTTGACACGAAGAAGGGCAGTGCCGTTTCCCTACAGCGATCGATCGCTTGACGGGTGTACTTCATCAACGTGGAATCTGCTGTATCTCGATCGCCCTAAATCCCCCTGGTTGTAGGGAGACTTTGAGTGGCATCTTGTCCCCGGCTTATTAAGGGCGGCTAGGGGGGATCTGATTCTATGCAGCCTCATAAAAAATTCGTATAACCGATATATAGCAGTTCTCAAAAAAGTGAGGTATGCCCGATGCCCTATGCCCTATGCCCGATGCCCTATGCCCTATGCCCGATGCCCTATGCCCTATGCCCTATGCCCTATGCCCAGTCGTACCTCATCTTTCTGAGAAAGGCTATATTACCTCAACTTTAAACTAATTAATTTGCCGAACTTTGACTAATTTTGCTATCTCGTTTCAACATAAATTGATAAAATATCCCAAACAAAATCACCGCAATCATTCCCACCACTAAAGAACCTTCACCCTCATGCCAATATTTAAACAAATCTAGGCGCTTAGATGCAACTAACAAAGCCATTCCCGCCACTCGAAAAACATTAATAATAAAACCAAAAAGGACAGCGACACCTATTACCAAAGCCTTATTTTGTTTAGTAGGAAACATCACCAAACAAACTACAGCTAAACCTAATAAGTAATTCATTGCCTCTATACCCGAACAACCCCCATTTACCAACACCCTTCCTGTTGGCAAAGCAACATAATTACCCTCACGTGTTACATCAAAACCGACATACCACAAAGAATAATAAGCAAATTTAGCAGTAAGCGAGGTAATAAAAGGCACTAAAGGTAACGTAATGACACTGGGGGTGCCATGAAAAAATAGTATTACCAATTCACGCCAATATAGTTTTAAGTTCTGATAACCTACCGCAAGTAGGCTCAAACCTAAACCAGACAAAAAAGGTGCAAGTCTTAAAAAAGGATCTAATTTACTGGAAACCACAGCACTTTTAAATAAAATAAAAGCGATTAATAGCGTCCCTGCTATTCTCGATAATAGGTCACTTTGTATCTCACTCTTTTTGAGAATATCCTGGTTATCCCAAAGCAGGGAACCCACAGCGAACCAAAAAACTATACTCATCCAAAAATGAGCAACATCGTCCACTTTCCACAGGAGTGTCATATTCAGAGTTACTAAGGCTGTGGCGATAATGATGAGCCAAAAAATTTTTCTCTTGAACATTTTAGATATTAGTTATTAGTTGATTGAGGAGAGCCATACTGCGGACTGTTTTTGATGGCCAACCGTAGAATAAGGGTTTCTCGGCGATGTGGCAATCCAAGTACCAACGAAAAATCGATGGTTTCAGACTACGAACTAAAAACAGTCCAGACTATTGTTAGATCATATCATAAAAATAGTGGGGGATGTGGACAACTCATTAGCTTGAAACCCTCCTACGGAAAGGACTCGGAGGATTTTAATCGCCGTAAATCTTTGAGATGAGGTTAGTAGACACTCTGGAATTTGATGAATGGTGAAACTCAGAGGCAACCCATAGCTCAGCACTAGCACAGATACTGAAAAGACTGCTACTCGAAATGATTGGTTGGATGCCTAGCGCTTGCTTACTTGGCCCCTGTAAGCAAAGACTAAAAAGCGAGTGAATCAACAAAAATTAAAAATAAGTAGCCTCAATGAGGCTGGGATTTCTTGAGAGTAGACGCAATTAGCACCGCGCAGGGTGTGACACTGAGGTTCGAGTAAATACGGCTGAGCGAGTTAGAGTTCGAGCAAGGATCAATAGTGATTAAGCTGTTCTACATTTAAACTGTGTGTCAAAAATCAATAAAACTCTTGTGGGACGGGCTTCTAGCCTGTCCCGATTTTCCAATTTAAATGCGTAACAGCTTATCTCCTTTTCAAAAATCTCAGTGTATTTAGAGCGGAAATTATTAAGAAACAGCCTTATACCAATTTCATAAAGTAGCGCTAGATATTACCCCCCCAACCCCCCCTCCCGCGGGGGGGCTAAGACTTCATCCATAGCACATCTTTAGAAAAATGGTATTACGGTAGTTGTTAAATGCGCTGTATAGGGGCGACTTGACCTTCAATACCACTACCCTGGGGTGCTGTAATTACGCCACCCATCCAGCGATTATTCGCCATTGAACTGTGCCGCATCAATTCGGATTAGTCCGTTGCAGGGATTGCTCGCCCTCTAAGATGTTTCAATGCCTAGTTGATCCACTTGATTCCCAGGACTCAATTATAGATATTAATAACAGCGGTAATGCTACAACTGCGTTTCATCTCGCCTTAAAAGTCCGGGGTTTTCACGGCTGCGCCCTATCAGATACTAAGAAACCTGGTTTCTTGGTGAAACCAGGTTTTTAGCTCGAACAGAAAATAATCAGTTTGGCATCAAGCCAGAATCGAAAACGAGTTCAAATGATCGCCTATTCAGCTTTTTGAGCTTGAGCGCGTTGCTTTTTGAACATAGTACCAAACCCAACAGCGGCTCCAGCAGCCAGCATTGTTAAAGGTTCAGGAGTAGCTTGAGTGTTGCTAGTGCTGCTGACAAAAGAATCGCTACCGCCATTAATCGTCTGGACGTGCAACCCTAATCTTAAAGTACCCTTATTCAACTCGGAAACTACTTTACTATAATCTCCCCTAAAACTCAACCCCAAAGCCTCATTCTTTTGAACACCGTTAGACGCCGCACCCTTTGTCGTAGCGAAAAAATCAGTAGACCAATCACGAAGGTTCCCACTTTGTGGCAGATTAGAACCTCCCTTATTATCAAACTCAACCTTGCCGGTATTACGAACATTAATGGCCAAGGCGCTCAATAAATTGGTATTAGAACCTGTGTCAAAGTAAACTCCACCAATAAACCTGCCGTCATTGGATTGAGTTTTATTGAAAATATTGAATAGAACGTTATTTAAGCCATTCTGTGCAACAGTAAAGCTAAAGTCATTAACACCATTGTCTCCAACCGTAGCGCCACCAGTGATATTACTAAAACTGAAGGAGGTAGGTGCCAAGCTGATGGCGGAGGCAGGTGCGGCGGAGACTCCACTAACAGCGGCGATACCGGCAACGGCTAAAATAGATTTGACTAAGTTTAAGTTGAATTTCATGGTTGACACCTTTATGTTTATGTTGACTGGAAGCAGGTTTTTTTCCTTCACATATTCAATCTAAAGCAAAGCACAAGTTAATGCAAGTAGTTTTGATAAAGATTCGATGAAGATTCAGAATCCGCTGATGGGATTTAGGCAAAATGCCTAAATTGAGGGCTTCTAGCTAGCTATTTCCTATGGCGTGCATCAAAAAATAGGGGTGCTGCCACCCGGATTTTAGTCCTGACTTCTCTCTCTTTTAAAAAGCTATAACTCAGCTCCCTAGACTGGGGTGTCACCCAGCATAATTACTGATAAAACTCTTTTTAAGCTCTAAATTCTGCCGTTAAGAAATTTTTTATCCGTGAATGTACGTATAAAAATTTAAGTGAGAGCTTGATTGCTGGGTAAAAATAAGTAAAAACCGATAGTGACAGTTGAAGCTGCGGAATGTGGGCTATAACTCAGGACAAAATCTTGGATTATATTCGGTGCGTCGATTCTCGCTTTCGGATTCAGCAACCAGCGCCATTTAGACTTATATGTTGCACCATTATCAAGAACGGGATCTGGGGCCCGTTCCACAAAGAATGAGTTTTCTTGTGGGGAGTGGGGGTTGGGCAGGAGAGGCCCCCCAAAACAGGCTTGTTGATCATGGTGCAACATCTCAATTTAGAGACCAATGGTTTCGGTGCTCGTTATTATCTGTGACACCGGAACTTTGGCAGACTAAAGGGAGGACTCGACTTTCAGGGACATAGTTTTCCGAACGCCTCTACCGTCAGGGCTGTTTCGGGGCAACCACGGGGAGTAGGGGTCGGATTGCCCCTACGGAAAACCAGCTTTTTGTACGGGTTGTGCCAAGAATGCCCACCCATCCAGGATTTGTTAGGCATTTGGTGGGATTGGGGCGGCCACGGGATTGGGGCAGTCACGGGATTGGGGCAACGGGGCGTGGGATTGGGGCAACCACGGGGGGATTGCCCCTACAAGAGAATGAAACAGCCCTGCGTCTACCGTCTCACTCTTTTAAGATACAAGGGGCGGGTTTTTGGGATTGTCAATTATTGGCAGGTATTGTTGGTGAGGGGAGCCCCTAGCGTATTAGGGGTTATCGATCGGACATAATATGACAAGCTTAGCCAGCAAAAGCGAAAACAGGTCGAAAATTCGATCGACTGGTTGGCCTGGTGCGACGAAGCCCTATAAAGGGCCCGGACGGAAAATAAACCGATTTTTCTGTCAATTGGCTATTCTAGCTGCCACTAATGTAGGGTGATGGAAGGGGAAGGATTTTGCGATCGGGCGATCGTCCAATACCTGAATTCGCACTTTATATCGATAAAAAGCGCTTTTCACTGTCCCACCTGTTTCTTCAACCGCCACCGCCCAAACGCTTGTTCGTACTCTTTCCCTTCAGTTCGATCGACATTCCCAGCATTCAGCGACAATCGCAATCCCCACCTTCGTAAAATCAACAGCGACCAATCAAACTCGTGCACTGCTGGTATATCAATCCTTGCAGGAGTCGTAAATTTTTTACCCCACCCCAACCCTCCCCTTAGTAAGGGGAGGGAGTAAGAAATTCGCAAATGATGCGAGGATTGCTATAACAGGTTTCCGATACCTGACATCCTTTATATGAAAGATATAAGCGCAGTTAAACGGCAGGTAGTGGCCTTGGCGGATTTCAACACCCTTTTAAGAACAGGCAAGATGCCTGTTCCACAACAGAGTCTACTTATTGTGGAACAGGCATCTTGCCTGTTCCCGATAGAGGTACAAAATACCAATAACTAACCCAAAGTATACATCCAGCCATCCCTCGCGCAAATCCTCACAATTCCGTCCCAAACTACAGGCGTCGCCTCAAATGACAAACCCGGCTTAAATCTCCCCGATTCTATTACTTTCAAACGGTAAAACTCCCCTTTAGCATTTCTCAAAGCATTCTGATCTCCCGACTTCGCTCGTTCCCAATTCAAATTGAACAAATAAACACCGTTGTATCCCGCACTTATCAGTTTATTGCCATCGGTAAAAATCGGAGTCGAAATTGAAGAACCAATCGCTTTTTTAAATAGTATTACCGGAGTATCGTAAGACTGGTTTCGCCAAGGCACAGAAGTTTTTTTACCTGTAATCATATCTTGGGAACCGATGTACAAATTGCCGTCGATCGCATTTGTGGCAAACAGCGCCGGAAACTCCCCTGAATTGTACTCGTCATTCAACGCCACCGAGCCAATTATCCCGCCTTCCCAGCTAGAAAGTCGGCGATTTCCCGTCGGCAAAAACCATTCAACACTGGCATTCGGTTCCTTGTTTGGATTCAGCTTCAGCACTCCGCCGTTGCCCTGAATGTATTGTTTTTCAATGGCACAAAACAGTTTCCCTGATTTAGAAATTACAGCACTTCCATCCAAATCTGAACCAGTATAAAAATCCCAAACTATCTTTTTAGTTGCAATGCTAATACCGTAAATATGACCGGAACCAGCAGCTATAAATATTCTATCTTTGAGCCGTGATGGCGATGACTCCGCTACCAAGTTGCCGCGGTGCTTGCTGATATCTGCTGCTGCATAAAGCTGTACTTCCGACAAGATATTTGGCTGCTTGATGCCTTGTTTGATTTTTGCATTGCTTGTGGAACTATCGAGAAAATAGCCGATCGCATTTTCCCCCGCATTGAACAAAACGCCACCGCCGAGATCCAAAGCGCTACTGTCATTATCCCGGCTGTAGCTGGGCGTTTTCCTGATGTCCAATTTCCAAAGTTCCTTGCCAGTTCTAAAAGATATTGCCCTAAAACTCGGCACGACACTTTTGCCACCACCGCCACTGCGGCTTCCCTGCAAAATTACAATTCTGTTTTCGGGGCTAGCTTTTTCATCGATATAAATCGTTGAGGAACCTTTGATTATATCATCAAATTTATAGCGCCAAACTTCTTTATTGGTAGCAATATCTATTTTTCGCAAATTGTGGTCATAAGCACCTATAATTAAATAAGTTTTTCCCCCGTCTCTGGTAATTGTCGGCTGTCCTGTCCAACCGGCACCGCTCCAAACTACAGACCGCCTTCCCAGAAAAGTCCTGCCGCTGCCGAGTTGAAATTTGTCGATTAACTTCAAGCTTTTCGGAACACCTCTGCCGTAGAACCGACGCTTGTCGTTACCTAAAAAGGTCGGGACTAATAATTCTATTTCTGGGTCTGCTTTAGCCAGCAAATTGTTAAGATTAGTTTCTAATAAAGCTGGCTCTGAGGATTCAGTTTGGCTCAGTTTGAGAACAGCAGGAGGAACAGCAGCACTCAGCAAAAATTGTGCTAGCTGTTGATTGAAGGTTCTCCGAGATGATAAGCTCATATTAGATCGAGATAATCAGCGTTATACCAAATTTTTATGAGGCCCCGTAGAATCTGATCCCCCCTAGCCAAGAGGGCGGGCACGGGGGCACCGCCCCTACAAAGGGGGGGACAAGATTCTTCTCAAAGTCAACCCCTACTCCCCAACAATCAGGGGGATTTAGGGGGATCGAGATATGTGCAACTTCACATTTAATTGGTATTAATATTAAAACATAATTATCAGCCACAACTCAACTAAAACATCTCGCGCTAAACTGCTATAAAACTGACAAGCTTACTCAGCACGAGTAAAAGTATATTTGATTATGGTCAACCGTCTTGCTCAATCCCAAAGCCTTTACCTGCGGAAACACGCCGAAAATCCGATCGACTGGTGGCCCTGGTGCGACGAAGCCCTAGAAACGGCCCGAAGCGAAAATAAACCGATTTTCCTGTCAATTGGCTACTCTAGCTGCCACTGGTGCACGGTGATGGAAGGGGAAGCATTTTCCGATCGCGCGATCGCCCAATACATGAATTCGCACTTTATACCGATAAAAGTCGATCGGGAAGAACGCCCGGATATCGACAGCATTTATATGCAAACCTTGCAAATGATGACCGGTCAAGGCGGTTGGCCGCTCAACGTTTTTCTCACTCCAGACGAGCGAGTTCCCTTCTACGGAGGCACTTATTTCCCCGTAGAACCGCGCTACGGACGGCCGGGATTTTTAGAAGTTTTGCAAGCAATTCGCCGCTTTTACGACACAGAAAAAGGCAAAGTAGAAGCCTTCAAAGCAGAGATTTTAGGCAACCTCCAACAGTCGGCAGCGCTGTCAGGAGTAACTGCCGAATTAAATCGCGAGCTCTTCCAAAAAGGGTTAGAAATCAACACCGGAATTGTTGCCGGCAGCAACCCCGGCCCCAGTTTTCCGATGATACCTTATGCTGAGCTAGCACTGCGGGGAACGCGATTTAATTTTGAATCAAAATACGACAGCAAACAAGTCTGCACTCAGCGCGGATTAGACTTAGCATTGGGCGGCATTTACGACCACGTAGGAGGCGGATTTCACCGCTATACGGTTGATGCGACTTGGACTGTGCCTCACTTTGAAAAAATGCTCTACGACAACGGTCAAATTGTTGAGTATTTAGCAAATTTGTGGAGCGCGGGAATACAAGAACCCGCTTTTGAAAGTGCGATCGCGGGGACAGTAGAATGGTTGAAGCGAGAAATGATTGCGCCCACAGGTTATTTTTATGCTGCACAGGATGCGGACAGCTTTAACACTTCTGAAGAAGTTGAACCGGAAGAAGGAGCATTTTATGTCTGGACTTATGCCGAACTGGAACAACTATTAACTGCTGAGGAATTGGCAGAAATTAAAGCACAGTTTACTGTTAGTCGCAGCGGCAATTTTGAAGGCAAGAATGTATTGCAGCGCCGCCATCCAGGAAAACTGAGCGACACGGTAGAAACGGCTTTGGCTAAACTCTTTGCTGTGCGTTACGGTGCCAAGCCCGATACTGTAAAAACCTTTCCGCCAGCCAGGAACAATCAAGAAGCTAAAAACGACAGTTGGCCGGGTAGAATTCCCGCCGTTACTGATACGAAAATGATTGCGGCTTGGAATAGCTTAATGATTTCGGGATTGGCCCGCGCTGCGGCTGTTTTTGGGAATTGGGAATATCTGGAATTAGCTGTGAAAGCGGCTAAGTTTATTTTAGAAAATCAGTGGACGGATGGGCGGTTTCAGCGTTTGAATTATGACGGAAAATCTGCTGTTACCGCGCAGTCGGAAGATTATGCTTTGTTTGTGAAAGCTTTGTTGGATTTGCACCAAGCGAGTTTGACTTTAGGCAATGGGGAAGAGGCAAAACAGTTGCCGAATTCTCAGTTTTGGTTGGAGAAAGCTGGGCAGGTGCAAGAAGAGTTTGATGAGTTTTTGTGGAGCGTGGAATTGGGAGGATATTACAATACTGCTAAGGATGCTAGCGGAGATTTGTTGGTGCGGGAACGCAGCTATATAGACAATGCAACTCCGGCGGCGAATGGAATTGCGATCGCCTCTTTGGTTCGTCTCGCGCTGTTGGGCCCGAATTTAGAATATCTCGATCGCGCCCAGCAAGGTTTGCAAGCTTTCAGCAGTATTGTACAAGATGCTCCGCAAGCTTGTCCGAGTCTACTTTCGGCGATCGACTGGTATCAGCATTCTACCCTGATTCGCACGTCACCCGACCAGATTTCCGGGTTGATTTCGCAGTATTATCCGACTGCTGTCTGTCAGATTGAGGCTGATTTGCCTGAAGGTGTTATCGGGTTAGTTTGCGAGTGTTTGACTTGCAAGGAACCTGCGAAAAGTCAAGAGCGACTGTTGGAGGAAATTTTGCAAAGTCAAACGCGAGTTTAGCACCAATACTGTCTATATTATTGAACCGCGAAGACGCGAAGGACGCGAAGGAAGAAGGAGGAAGCAGAAGGAAGAAGTAGATTACTTCTTCCGGGAATTAAGTACATCTTCAGTCTGCCCCTCAATCTTCCAAAGAATCTCAGTGGCTTCAGCCCGCTTGAGTGTCAAACAATGTAGATACTTTCCGGCGGCACTGCGACTCGAACGCTGTCGCCGACTTGGTGTCGCTGCAAGTCATCTCTGTGCAAGTTTTGTCGGCGAAGGGCGATCGAGCTTTTAGCAGTCAACCGCACCGTATAGCGCGTATCAGTGCCAATATAAATAGCCTCTTCTACTATTCCCGGCCAGCTATTTTCATCGTCATAATTAGCCGGATAAATAGCAGCTTTTTCTGGCCGCAACACCAGGGTAACAACTTTCCCAGCGGGCATATCTTCTGCAGTCGCAACTAACACGGCTAACTGCTGGTCAATCAACACGATTATTTTACCGTTTTGCTTTTCTACTACTCGACCACTTAAAAAATTGCTATCGCCAATAAAATCAGCAACAAACCGCGTTTTAGGATATTCATAAATATCAACAGGCGTGCCGACTTGTTGCAGTTTTCCTCCATCCATCACTGCAATTCTGTCCGACATCGTTAGTGCTTCTTCCTGATCGTGAGTTACATAAATAAATGTAATCCCCAATTTTCGCTGCATTTTTTTCAATTCTAATTGCATCTCTTTACGCAATTTTAAATCCAGCGCTCCTAGGGGTTCATCCAACAGCAAAACAGACGGCTGTTTGACTAATGCTCTTGCTAATGCTACTCGCTGCTGCTGTCCCCCTGACAGTTGGCGGGGATAGCGTTTTTCTACCTCGGTTAACTGTACTAATGCTAAGGCTTCAGCAACGCGATCGCGAATTGTTTGCTGAGGCAAATTCTCCATTTCCAACCCAAAAGCGGCATTTTGTGCTACTGTCATGTGCGGAAATAAAGCATAGTTTTGAAATACGGTATTTACTGGGCGGTGAAATGGCGGGCGATTTTGCATCGGTTGGCCGTGAATGTAAATTTCGCCCGCTGTGGGAATTTCAAAACCAGCGATCATTCGCAAAGTTGTAGTTTTGCCGCAGCCGGAAGGACCGAGTAAAGAAAAGAATTCTCGATCGTAAATTTGCAGGTTGATGTTATCTACAGCTAAGAAATCTTGACTGCGGGCACTTTTAAATACTTTGGAAACTTCTAAAACTTCGACAGAGTGCATTGTGTTAGTATGTGTGAGTAATAAAAATCTGAGTTCGAGTCCTGATATCTTGCACCATTCTCAATTACTTGTTTAGGAACGGGCAAGATGCCCGTTCCACAAAACTTAATTTTCTTCTTGTGGAACGGGCATCTTGCCCGTTCTTGACGAGGGTGCAACTCCAATGCCAACTAAAAATTTAATTGAACCAGCCCGGGCAGAAACCTGTGTTATATCTACTTTCCAGCCCCTGCTTTAACTTCCGTCCAAGCTTTATCATACAATGCAGTTGCTTTCCCGACATCCTGCAATAATTTCATTTTGCCAAACACCTCAGCCGGCGGGTAAATTTGAGGATTTTTAAAATCTTTCGGGTCGATTAAACCTCGATCAATTGCTGCTTTGTTGGGCGATCCGAAGTGGGTAAAATTGGAAATTTGGGCGCCGACTTCTGGCTGCAAAATAAAGTTAATAAATTTCTCCGCTAACTCTTTGTGGGCTGCACCTTTGGGAATAGCCATGTTGTCTGAAAAAATGATTGTTCCTTCTTTGGGAATAGCGTAACGGATATTAGGATTTTCTGTCATCACTTGGAAAATATCACCGCTCCATTCCATTGCCAAATTTACTTCTCCTTGATCTAGCATATTTTGCCCGGTGTCGGGGACAAAAGCTGCAATGATATTTTTACTTTTAATCAGCAAATCGCGGGCTTTGTTAATCTCTTCGGGATTGGTTGTATTTGGGTCAAATCCTAAATACATTAAAACTCCTGCAAATGTGTATCTGGCATCGTCTTGCCACGCGACTTTTCCGGTATATTTTGGGTCAAACATCGCCGCCCAACTGTTGATATCGCCCTTGGTTTCTTTCAGGTTGTAGCCAATTCCCATCGTTCCCCACTGGTAGGGCAGGGAATATTTATTTCCCGGATCAAAAGCTTGATTGATAAACTTAGGCTCGAGGTTTTTTTGGTTGGGAATATTGTTTAAATTCAGCGGGTCAATTAGATTTTCTGCGGTCATGATTTTCACCATGTAATCGGCAGGAAATATTAAGTCGTAACCGGGGTTTCCCTGTTTGAGTTTGGCATAGAGTGCGTCGCTGTTCTCGAAAGTGTCGTATTGAATTTTAACATTGTTCTCTTTCTCGAATTGGGCGATCGTTTCTGGGGCGATATAACTTGCATAATTGTAAATGCTGAGCACTTGCTGTTGGTTGCCACCTGTGGGGCTACAGCCGAAAGCCACGGTTGCACTCATCACAAACAAAAGTAGGAAAGTCAGCAGGCGTTTCATAGGTTGTGTTAGTTGCAGACGACAATAATTATGACACAGAAAGCAATTTTTTTAACTTTTCTGAACTTTTAACGATGATACAACCAGCAACAAGGAAGCCAACAACATCAAAGTTGAAATGGCATTAATCGCTGGCGTAACTGCAAATTTTATCATGCCATAAACAAATAATGGCAGCGTCATGGAACCGACGCCGGTGGTAAAAAATGTCACGACAAAATCGTCCAGCGACAGAGTAAAAGCCAGCAGTGCCGCGCTGAAAATAGCGGGCCAAATCAGAGGAAGAGTGATGCGCCAAAAAGCCCGCCATTCGTTAGCGCCTAAGTCAAAAGCTGCTTGTTCTAATTGGGGATCTAGTTCCGCCAAACGCGCCCTAACAGTAATAGTCACAAAGGAAATATTAAAGACAATGTGACCTATAATTACGGTAGGTAAGCCGAGATTCAGGCGAATTCCTGTAAGATTTTCTACGATCCGAAATACTAGGGTAAAGAAAACTAGCAGCGAAATGCCGATCGTAATTTCGGGCATGATAATCGGCAAAAACAGTAAAGCTTCTACAGCTTTGTGCCCCGGAAAATGAAAGCGTTCGAGTGCTAGGGCGAGCATTGTACCAAAAATTGTCGCTAACACCGTCGAAATAGCTGCAATTAGCAAGCTGTTGTTGAGTGCTGTCCAGATTCCGGCGCTGCTACTCGTAGCAATCGTCGCGCCTGCATTGCTAAACAAACTGCGGTACCAATCGAGGGTAAAACCGCGCCAAACGGCATTGAATCTGGAGGCGTTAAAGGAGTAAATAATTAAGATGAGAATTGGCAAGTAAAGAAAGGCAAATGCTAGTGCAGCTTGTACCCAAAGCCACTTTTTGCCGATCGCCCGCACGAGCAAGTCTAGTTTAGTCATGAGTGATTAGTCATTAGTCATTTGGGCATCTTACCCTAAATTTAGATCGGTCAAGGTGATAAGATCGAATTAGACCTTACTCGAGGGAAGACCCATGAGCAGTCAAGAAAAAGCGGCTGGTTGGCTCCATAACTTGGATCGCCTTGTCAGAGTTCGCAACGAGATAGCAGCTTTGTTGGAGGATATCGCCCAAAATCTCACCCAAGCTGAATCACAAGCAGAAAATACATCTGGAAAACTAGGACTCTCTAAAGAGATTGAACGTCTCATCCAGCAAAGTAAAAATTTGCGCCAAGGAGTCTTTCGGTTTTTAGTATTAGGGGATATGAAGCGGGGAAAAAGTACATTTCTCAATGCTTTGCTAGGGCAGAATTTACTTCCCAGTGATGTCACTCCCTGTACTGCTTTGTTAACGGTGTTGAAATACGGTACTGCTGAGAAAGCGACGATTTACTATAACGATAGCAAACAACCAGAGGAAATAGATTTTCAGCAGTTTAAGCAGCGCTATACAATTGATCCAGAAGAAGCAAAAATTCTAGAGCGGGGTAAACAGCTAGCTTTTCCAGATATCAGTCATGCGGTGGTAGAACATCCGCTACCGCTGCTAGCCAAAGGTATCGAATTTGTGGACAGCCCGGGACTGAATGATACGGAAGCGCGAAACCAGCTTACTCTCGACTATATCTATAACTGTCACGCCATACTTTTTGTGTTGAGTGCGTCTCAACCTTGCACATTGGAGGAACGCCGCTATCTCCAAAATTACCTCAAAGACCGAGGTTTAACTATTTTCTTCATAGTCAATTCTTGGGATAGAATTCGAGAGGGACTTGTCGATCCAGAAGACACTGAGGCACTGCAAGTAGCCGAGGACAAACTGCGTCGAGTTTTCCAGACTAATCTGAGTGAATATTGTCAGGATCGGGGTCGGGATATTTATCAGCAGCGAGTATTTGAGATTTCTGCTCTCAATGCCTTGCGTAGTCGTTTGAAAAACTCAGAAGCTACTTTAGAAGGCACTGGCTTTGTCGAGTTTCTGGCGGCTCTCAATCATTTTCTGACTGGGGAACGAGCTGCTGCTGAACGGGAACAAGCAAGAGCGATCGCCCTTCAAGCTTGCAATCGCTTTCAAGCAGCAATCTCCCGCCGCATTCCTTTGTTAGATGAAACTGTCGATCAATTGAAAGAGAAAATTGATTCGATTCAGTCGGACTTCGCAAACTTGTCGAAAATTGGTAATCAATTCCAGCAAGAAATTAGAACAGTCCGCGAGCGAACTTCCCAGGAAATAGGCAATTCTTTCCGTACCTATATCCTGGATTTAGAAAACACCTTTGAAAATGATTTTTTAAGCACTCAGCCCGATTTAGATTTCATGCAATTTCTCGACAAAAACAACCGGGCAATGTTCTATACCTCATTCAAACGTGCTTTCGAGCGATATATGAACGATCGCCTCGCTGCTTGGGAATTCATTGCCAAACAGAAGATAGCCTCTGCTTTCTCTGAACTGGAGGAAAAAGCAGCCGATTGCCGAATTGAATATGAACGAGTAGTAGAAGCTATGAATAAGAAGCTGTTAGGCTACCGATTCTACGCCGTCGGACATAGCTACAAGCATGAAGAAAACTCGACTTGGGCTGAGGTGGCAATAGATATGTTTTCCTCGATTCCCGACAACCTCAACAGAGGTATCCATTCTTTCAATATGTTTTGGCAGAGTGTCTTGGCTTGTGTCATGGTGACGCTTGTGCTCAATATTATCGGTGTAGTTTTTGCCTCTTTAACTCTTTCTGTTTTGGGTGGAATTCTGGTAGTTACAGGTGTTGTAGCATTGCAAGCCGAGTATGTTCGCCAACAGTTCATTTCTGCGACTAAGAAAGAGTTTGTCAAATATCTGCCACAAATCGCTGAAGAACAGTCGCAATATATTTATGAAGCAGTCAGGAAATGTTTTGATACTTACGAAGAACAGGTCTGCGATCGCGTGAATTCTGATATCAATTCTCGCAAAGCCGAGTTAGATAGTTTGCTCGCTCAAAAACAATCGCGAGAAATTGACATACTCGCTGAAACTAAACGTTTAAAAGACTTGGAAGCCGATATCTTGTCTCAATTGCAGCAAATTGAGTTGGTAGGTGGATTTCTTTAGCTAAAATCCAAGTAAGGTGCCCATTTCGCGCCTTACTATTGGGTTTCGTCAGACACGCGGAAGTAAATTAAAACCGGAATCAATATGATTACCGTCAACAGCATAGAAAGCGCCGATCCAAAAGGCCAGTCGCGGGCTTTCATAAACTGATTTTGAATCAAATTTCCCACCATAACTGTTTTAGAACCACCTAATATATCCGGTGTGATGAAAGCGCCGACTGCTGGAACAAAAACTAAAATAGATCCGGCAACAATACCGCGAGTTGTTAATGGTAAAAATACGCGCCAAAAAGTACGAATATCATTTGCCCCTAAATCTTGAGCGGCTTCTACCAATGAAAAATTGAAGCGTTCTATGCTAGAATATAAAGGCAGAACCATGAAAGGTAAATAGCCGTAAATAAGACCGATCGCCACAGCGAAAGGCGTAAAAAGCAAATTTAACGGTTCGCTAATAATTTGCAAGCTTTGCAAGGCTGTGTTAACTACTCCTTCGCTACGCAGGAGTATGATCCAAGCGTAGGTTCTCACTAAAAAGTTAGTCCAAAATGGAATAATTACCAGCAAAAGCAAAGCATTTCGCCAGCGAGGAGAACGGGTGGCGATGAAGAATGCTAGGGGATACCCAACTAATAAGCAAGCGGCTGTTGTCAGAAAAGCCAGCCAGAGCGATCGCCCAATTACTCCTAAGAAAAGTCCACTGAACAAACGCTGGTAGTTGCTGAGAGTAAATATCCAAGTAACACCGCCGTAAGTACCGCGTTCTAAGAAACTGTACAACAGTACAATTAGCACGGGCAAAATGAAGAAAACCATCAGCCATGCGGTAGCGGGAAATAATAGCAGCAACAGGTTAGTTTGCTGGCGGTTTTTGACACTCATTATTCACTCAAGCGAAATTTAGCACATAATGCAACACATTTTATATCAAATCCGCATTTTATGAATTATGTCATCATTAATAAATTATCAAGAGGTACGCAATGTCAGCAGAATCGTCAACCCCCAAAATAGTCGTCGTCGGTGCAGGATGGGCCGGTTTAGGCGCTACCTATCACCTAGCCCAGCAAGGCTATGACGTAACTTTGTTAGAAGCAGGCCCTTATCCGGGTGGCTTAGTTGCAGGGTGGAAAACCGCCGGCGGGCGTTCCGTAGAAGCAGGCATTCATGGCTTCTGGTATCCCTACAAAAATATCTTTTCCTTAGTCAAGGAATTAGGACTAGATCCCTTCACGCCTTGGACTCGTTCTTGTCAGTATTCACCAGCGGGATTGGAAGTAGAATCGCCGATTTTTCAGGACGAACCGCGCCTTCCTACACCGTTAGGAACCTTTCTTTACACCAGATTTAAAAGGCTGCCATTAGTCGATCGGCTTTCCGCCTTGCCCTTACTTTACGCCGTCCTAGATTTCGACAATTCCGACGAAGCTTGGCGCCGGTACGATCGCGTCACCGCCCGCGAACTATTTAAACAGTTTGGCGTTTCTGCAAGACTGTACCGCGATGCTTTTGAGCCAATGTTATTAGTAGGTTTATTTGCACCAGGAGAACAATGTTCTGCCGCCGCAGCTTTGGGAATGCTTTATTATTTCATATTAGCACACCAACCGGATTTTGATGTAGTTTGGTGTCGCGGAACAGTCGGAGAAAAAATATTTCGCCCGTGGGTCGATCGCCTGGAAAAACTCGGTGCAAAAGTATTGACAAAGCAGCGAGTTACTGATTTAAGAGTTGACAGCAACAACCGAGCAACAGGCGTTGTTTGCGGCGAAGAAACCTTCGAGGCAGATGCAGTTATTTTTGCAGTTGGCGTCACGGGAATGCAAAAAATTATCAGCAGCAGCCCCGCTTTGCAAAGTCGCCAAGAGTTTCGCGACGCGATGAATTTGGGTGCAGTTGACGTGTTAGCTGTTCGCCTGTGGTTTGACAGAAAAATTGACATTCCGCTGCCTTCTAATGCCTGTTTTGGATTTAGTTCAACTACAGGTTGGACGTTTTTTGATTTGAATGCTTTGCACGACGAATTTCGAGACGAACCGGGAACAGTTGTCGAAGCTGACTTTTATCACGCAAATCAATTAATTCCCCTAAAAGATGAGGAAATTTTTTCCTTAGTTCAGCGGGATTTAGCCACTTGTATCCCCGCTTTTCGGGCGGCAAAAGTAATTGACAGCAGCGCGATTCGGCTGTCGCGGGCTGTGACGCATTTTGCCCCTGGTAGCTATCAGTATTTGTTGCCTGCGGTAACAAGTTATGATAATGTATTTATGAGTGGCGATTGGGTTGTAACCCGCCACGGTTCTTGGTCGCAGGAAAAAGCTTATGTTACTGGTTTGGAAGCGGCAAATTTGGTAATTTCGCGTTTCGGAATCGGAAACAAAGCGGCAATTATTCCCGTGGAAGCTGACGAACCGCACATTCAAATCGGGAGAAAGATTAATCAGTTTACTCGCACTTTGACTAAAACTTTCATTCCCGATTTTTGGCTACCATAAGAAGAAGGAAATTCGCCAACGCATTTAACAGATATCTTGCACCATTCTCAATTAGCCGTAGGGGCGGGTTCGCCAACAGCCTTAAAGCTTGCAAATAGGTTCTATAAACCCGCCCGACCCCACGAAAAATCCTCTTATTGATATTGCTGCAAGATGTCAGATTTAACTGAGATGTTGCACCATTCTCAATAAGCTTTTTATGAACAGGCTTTCCGGCCTGTTCCACAAGAAAATTCACTCTTTGTGGAACAGGCCGGAAAGCCTGTTCCTGAGAATGGTGCAATATCTCAGTTACAGCCCACTGAAACGGTAAAAACCCGGTTTCGAGGCGTCGTGTATCGGTAAGCGTAAGCTATAGCTAGTGTCTTGCCTAATTGCTCAAAAATCATCTATCGAGAGAGGTGTTGACTCCACAAGAACACGCGAAAATTGTGATGTGGAGTCAAATCTCTAATCTCTAATCTCAAATCAAGTGAATCAGTTTTGCAGCCAGCGGGCGGCGTCTTTGGCGTGATAAGTCAAAATCAAATCACAACCAGCACGCTTGAATCCTGTCAAAGTTTCCATCACTACTCTTTCTTCATCTATCCAACCGTTGAGGGCGGCGGCTTTCACCATCGCATATTCTCCAGAAACGTTGTAAGCAGCAACTGGCAGATTAGTTGCTTCCTTCACGCGCCAGATGATGTCCATGTAAGCTAAAGCGGGTTTAACCATGAGCATATCTGCGCCTTCGGCAATGTCGAGAGCAATTTCTTTCAGAGCTTCGCGGCCGTTTCCTGGGTCCATTTGATAGGTGCGCCGATCGCCAAATTGCGGAGCAGACTCTGCTGCATCCCGGAATGGGCCATAATAAGCTGAGGCGTATTTTGCCGCGTAAGACATGATAGGAATATCTTCAAATCCAGCGGAGTCCAATCCTTCGCGAATTGCTCCGACAAAACCGTCCATCATTCCCGAAGGTGCGATAATATCTGCACCGGCTTTAGCTTGAGCAACTGCGGTTTTCTTCAGCAATTCTAGTGTGGGATCGTTCAAGACGCGGCCGCTTAAATCTCCGACTTCCAAATAGCCGCAATGACCGTGACTGGTATATTCGCACAGACAAGTATCGACCATGACGATTAAATCTGGTACGGCTTTTTTAACTGCTTCCGTCGCTTGTTGAACGATGCCACAATCGTGCCAAGCACCTGTAGCATCTGTATCTTTGTCTGCGGGAATGCCGAATAAAATAATAGCGGGAATGCCGAGGTCGTAGACTTCTTTTGCTTCTTCTACTATTTTGTCTACCGATAGCTGGTAAACTCCGGGCATCGATGTGACTTCTTTAGCAAAAGCTTCCCCCGGTACGGCAAATAGGGGGTAAATTAAATCGCTGGTTGTCAAGATATTTTCGCGTACCATCCGGCGGAGTTGGGGATGGTTGCGGAGGCGGCGGGGGCGGTGAGTTGGAAACATAATGTTTTTTTTACGGTAGATAAAGCCCTGTTTTTGAGGACTCGCGGCGTTTCTTTAAAAGTCTAGAGCTTATTGTTGGCCGATCGCCCTGTACTTAAGTAAAGTTCTGTAAAAGCCAGGATGTCGATTCTTTGTAGTAACTGAGATGTTGCACCATTCTCAATAACCATTTTAGGGGCGGGCTAGAAGATCCCAAGCCGTAATCCCCACAGGAAATTCAGTTTTTGTGGAACAGGCCCGCCAGCCTGCTCTTGAGAATGGTGCAAGAATTAAGTAGTCAGGAATGCAAGTGATTTCTAGCCTTTCCCGTTCCCAGACACAGCCCTAACGCTGCTTCTTGGATCTGTTGGTACGGATATCTCGCTGGCTTCATACCTATAACCAGGCTGCCCAGAAGCGAGGATAGACTGTAAATTATAAATGTATCGAATAGTAACGGTCTTATGTACAAGCAACTAATTTCAAAGATGAAACCGCTTTTGAAATCACTATTTGCGATCGGTCTGGTACTGACGCTAGCCCTCGGTAACGCTGACGGATCTCTGGCTGCCCGCAGCGGCGGACGCATCGGCGGCGGATCTTTTAGTGCTCCGGCGCGCAGTTACTCGTCTCCTAGTCGCACTTACGCGCCGTCGGGAGGAGGCTACTACCCGGGTGGTGGCTTTGGAGGTGGGTTCGGTTTCCCGTTCTTGCTGCCGTTTTTTGGCTTTGGGGGCGGGTTTGGCGGCCTGTTCTCGATTTTGATTTTTATTTCGATCGCTAATTTCCTCGTCCAAAGCTTCCGCCGCGCCGGGGGCGGAACTGACGAACTCGGCAACAGCGCCCCGACTAGCACCGTATCTGTCGCCCGCTTGCAAGTTGGTTTGCTAGCAGAGGCCCGCGGTTTGCAAGCTGAACTCGACTCGCTAGCGCGCAAAGCGGATACCGATACAGCGGCCGGTCGTGCTCAAGTGCTGCAAGAATCTACTCTGGCGCTGCTGCGGCATCCTGAATACTGGGTTTACGCGGGTGCTGAATCTGTGCAAACTCGCTTGGAAGCAGCCGAAGCTAAGTTTAATCAACTTTCTTTGGCAGAACGCAGTAAATTTACTGAAGAAACGCTCTCGAATTATAACAATCAGCTCCGGCAAGCAGGGAGCAGCAATATCCTGCCAGGTTTGCAGGAAAATGGGGCGCTGGTGGCTTCTGATGTGAATTCAGATCCTGGGGAATTTATTGTGGTGACGGTGATTGTCGGTACTCAAGGTAAATTGCAATTGCCAGCAGTGAAAAACTCTGAAGATTTGCGCCAAGCTTTGCGTCAGATTGGGGGAGTATCGAGCGAGCAGTTGCTGGCGGTTGAGGTGCTGTGGACTCCTCAAGCGAACGGGGACACTCTGACTGCTGACGATATGTTGGCCGGCTATCCTGATTTGCGATCGATTTAGTGAGCAAGACTGGGCGCGGAGCATTGTCTCCCGCGCCCCATCCCGCACCAAAGCTGGGCGGGTGAACCCCATTGCTTTTGAGACGGGAATTTCGCGGGAGGTTGGGGAGGTCGATCGAGTAAAAAAAGATTGTTTAACAAATGCTAGTATTGAGAGATCATGCTTCAGCATGATTCATCTGCTATTGGCAAAGCCTGCCCGATATGGGTTTTGCGAAGAAGTTAGGCAAGATAAAAAAACTGTATTGAGCGAGGACTGCTTCGGAAGAAGTGGCGATCGCGCCCATCTAAATTTTATATAAAGAAGAAGCGATCGAGAGCTAAAACTTATGGCCGACAGCAGCAGAAAAAAAGCACTTTTTATTTTGAGCCAGTTAAATAATGACGATATCAACTGGATCGTTCAAAAAGGCAAAAAGGAAGTTCTAGATCCGGGCGGGATTTTGATCCATGAAGGGAGACAGATAGATGCGCTCTACATTGTTTTGAATGGGAGTTTGAGCGTTTTAATCGAGGCTGAGCGGACTAGAGAACTCGCTAAAATAGCCAGCGGAGAACTGGTGGGAGAAGTCTCTTTCATTGACGCTCGCCCTCCTTTGGCAACGGTAAAGGCGATCGAAGAAACTCACTTGCTGGCAATTCCTAGGCGGCAGTTAGTCATCAAACTTCAAAACGATATGGGCTTTGCATCCCGGTTTTATTATGGAATTTCACTGTGTCTGGCAGACAGGATGCGCGGTACGATCAGACATATAGAATATGGTCGCAATATTGAATTAGATCAACCAGAATTTGAACGCGAGGATATCAATCCTAACGTTCTGGAAAATTTGGCGCTAGCTGAGGCTAAGTTTAATTGGCTGAGGGAAAATGTTAAAGCTTGAGGAATTTTAAGGCGTTTTTGCGCTGGGTGTGAAAACTGGCCGATTGATACGGTAATTGAGAGATGTACGATGTAACTCACATTTTGCACCATTCTGAAGAACAGGCTTTTCGGCCTGTTCCACAAAAAAATTCATCTCTTGTGGAACAGGCCGAAAAGCCTGTTCCTAAACAAGTAATTGAGAATAGTGCAATATCTCAGATGTAACTCACATCTTGCACCATTCTCAAGAAAAGGGTTTCCGGCCTGTTCCACAAAGAATGAGTTTTATTGTGAGGAGTAGGGGTCGGGCAGGAGACCCAGCCGAAAACATGATTATTGATATTGGTGCAAGATGTAAGATGTAACATCTCAACTCAAAAAAACAGATGTGGAAAACAAAATAGGGGCGGGTTGTACCGGAAATATCGATCGATAACTGCCGGAACTAGAAAAACCCGCCCCTGTGCTTTGCAGTTGCAACCTCGCGCGCTGAAACGCAACTACCAAGCACACAATCTAGATAATGCCCGGCCCTTTGCCACGGGTGTCTGCATCCATTGTCAGTTTTCCTTCCTCGCCTTTTTTATCTTTGATTTCTGCGAGAATTCGAGCGCGTTCTGCGGCTTCGGCTTCTTCTTTTGCTCTCAAATCGCCCGGTTCGTTGATGTACATTTCCGGTTCGATCGCGTAATTGTTAACCAGACCTTCTTTGTCTACTGTATAACCATCTGTAGTGTGAATGCTTTCGTCATCGGTTTGGTCATCAGTTTTTGCACTTTTCTGCTTCGCTTCGGTGGTTGTGTGCATGAAGTTAGAGCCTTCCCGTTCTTGCCGCGCTGCTGTCTCCGCAGGAGTAATGCCCCTGTCGTAGTGGGGGGCTTCCATATTGGCTTCGATTTGTTCGTCGGCCGGTGTTGATTTGCTAACTTCTTCTTTGGGGGGTATTGGTTGGCGATTAGTCATGATTTATTCCTGAGTTATCTTTTCAAAAAGGTCTTTGGCTTATGTTTAAATATTAATCCCAAGCTAGCTCATTCACAAACTATCTTTGGTTATAGTTTGCGAAAAATTGCGGTTAGGGAAAATACCTTTATTGAGTCTTCCTCAAGAGTGAGAAAATTATGTTTTTATTAAAAATTTCACTATTTGCGACTATTTGGCATCTATCTAAAGATTGGGAATTGGGAATTGGGCATCGGGCATCGGGCATTGGTAACTAATGACAACAGACAACAGTCAACAGTCAACTGTCAACAGACAACTGTCAACAGTCAACTATCAACTGACTTTACGATTCTTTAAAAAAGCGGATGATTTCGCGGACGTGGTTGAGAAATTGTCCGTCATCGGTGAGTTGGGCGATCGCACTTTCTGCATCTCTTCTCAGTTTAGTGTGATCTGCCTGATTTGTCGCTTGCAAAGATTGTAGAGATGCGGATACAGTAGTTAGTTCTCTTCTGATAGCTTCCCGTTCCCGATTTTGGACAGCCACCCACGAATTCG
Source organism: Microcoleus sp. B9-D4 (assembly GCF_036705105.1). Lineage (NCBI taxonomy): Bacteria > Bacillati > Cyanobacteriota > Cyanophyceae > Oscillatoriales > Microcoleaceae > Microcoleus > Microcoleus sp. B9-D4. Next base: position 17,694 of record NZ_JAUBTS010000005.1, on the reverse strand, counting down.
GATTGTCTGAACTTAATTGATTGCTCAAATCTCTAACTGTAGATTCTAATTGTGCAAAGCGGCTGCGGAGTTCGACAATATCTTCACGGGGGTGCAAAAATTGGCGGCGGATACTTGTCAGCCGCTGGGCTAAATACTGATAACCTCGGATAGCTGGACGCAGTACAGTTAACAGCAGTGCAGCAGCGGAACTGAGATAGCCAATAGCACTAATTCCGGCGGCGGCTAGGGCGTAAAGTGCGATCGCGCTAAACAGGTGAAGTGCGATCGCCACAAAGAGCGATCGGCTAACTAATACAGTAACGTATTTGACTTGTTCCTGATCGACAGCAATGTTTTTTTTAGTCGATTCTGCGGCTTGCGCTAAAACTTCTTTAGCTTCAAAGTGGATATTCCAGGGAACTGTAACTATCAGCAACAGCCATTCAAAAATAGCAATGGCAATTATCCAATCAATAAAACTGCCGGCGGAGACGTGCAGCCATTGCAGAATGGCAAAAACTAGCAGCAAAAATATGCCTGTGGCGGCACCAAAACCTGCGAAAGTGTAATACATAGCGATCGCCTTGGTGGAATGTTGTTTTGATTGTGGGTAGCTGGTTTAGGTATGGAGTAATAAACTGTGACAGTTAAGTGAGCGTCCTATTAATCCCGGTTCATTAGTTATGAGTAAAAGTGCAGGCCAAGGGTTGCGATAAACCTGTTTTCCCCCCCAAATACTTGCTCTACCTCAATCGTGCAAGGTAGTGGAGATTTGGGGTAGGTTGTTTAGGTAGGGGTTCATAAGGTGTGACAGTTAAGAAATCGTCCTATTGAACCCAGTTTATTAGTGATTAATAATCCTCCGGGAGACAAGGGTTTCCAGACGCCTGGTTTGTTCCAGGAACATACACGGGCTTGAACCCATCCATAATAGTTAAAGGAAACGGTTTTTTGGTTTGGGATCGATTAAAAGGGCGGGTTTTTGAGATTGTCAATTATTGGCAGATATTGTTCGTGAACCCGCCCCTACCGTATTAGGGATAATCGATCGGACATGATATAATTCCTCAATAATTACTCATTGACGATTAAGTAGAACGACACAAAAAAACTTGACAATGTAACAAAATGTAAACAAATCACAACCTTTGGGATTGCTTCATTTCACTGGCAATGACATACTTATGTTTTTCGCAGTTCATCTAGTTAGGATCGCGAATTAAATAACTTACAATTTTAATTGTTTTTGTGGGATGGGCGTCCCGCCCGTCTTTTTTGGACGGGCGGGACGCCCATCCCACTTTCAAGAGTGGAAGTTATTTAATTCTCATTCCTTAGTAATCAGGATGAAGTCACATTCTCCCCAACTCATACCATTTGAGATTTGAGATTTGAGATGGGGAATAGTTGATTATGTATGGGTTTGCAGCTTGTCTACAGTTGCATTCATTTTTTGAACTGGTATCGCTAACGGCGTTACGCGGTGCTAGTGCTAGAAAAGCAGGAATCTCAAAACGCTCCCCTCTATCTATTTTTATTTTCTAGAGCTGCGAAATCACCTGCGGCTGAGATAAACTGATTTGGAAGTAGAGTGTGCGTTTTGCAAGTGGCCTCTGTGTAACCGACACACTGCTACTGCAACCTGCCATCAGCCACAGCAAAATAGATGCCAAAATTAACTCTACATTCTCCGATTTCCATTAACTGCGCGTCTACAATCTAAAATCAAAAGTCAGCAGCAAGGACAAACCGATGGCGAACTCAACTCTTGGCCTAGAACATCAACTTTACGATTATCTGTTATCTATTTCTCTGCGGGAACCCGATATTCTCGCTTCACTACGGGAAGAAACTGCTAAGCATCCTATGGGGATGATGCAGATTGCTCCCGAACAAGGTCAGTTTATGGAGCTCATGGTGCAGCTTATGGGAGCCACCAAAACCTTAGAAATTGGCGTTTTTACTGGTTATAGCTCGCTTTGCGTAGCTTTAGCGCTGCCTCCTAACGGTCAAATTATTGCCTGCGATGTCAGCGAGGAATATACTGCGATCGCACGACGCTATTGGGAAGCTGCGGGCGTGGCTAATAAGATTTCTTTGCAGTTGGGCCCAGCAATAAATACTCTCGACAAACTAATAGCCGAGGGACAAGCTGGAACCTTTGATTTTGCCTTCATCGACGCCGATAAAGAAAATTATGAGGCTTATTTTGAGCGATCGCTGCAACTTGTACGCAATGGCGGTTTAATTGTAATTGACAATGTTCTGTGGTCTGGACGAGTTGCTGATCCTCAAGTACAAGACGAAAGCACCCTCGCCATTCGTAGTTTCAACGACAAATTGCGTAACGATCCCAGAGTTACTCTCAGTGTTGTCCCCATTGCTGACGGGCTGACTTTGGCATTGAAACGTCGCTGGGCTACTCTGATGGAACCTGAACAGCATAATTAAAGAGTTATTTGCGGTTTGTGGTGGATTTCTAAGGACTCATACAAAAGCTATGAAGAAACCGGATTTCTGAGTCAGTCGATTTTAGATTTTAGATTTTAGATTTTAGATTTACCCCACAGATAAATCTGGGAGATTGAACTTTGGTCTAAAATTTTTATCTTTCCACGACAGGAGTACGTGGCACGGTATCCGTTTTTGGGCTGGGTCAAGCTTCTGGGATAAAAGGGATAATTTTTTTTCATAAACCCCGTTTATAGGTTCAGGACTGTTTTTATTTGCTCCAAACCGCGAAGAAATAACAATTTAAGAATATTATATCTAAACAACGTAATTAATTGATTTGAGGCGTAACTTCGGGTGTCTAATTTACAACTAAAATTACCAATTCACGAAACTTTTCAGTGTACTGTTCAAGGCGAAGGTTATTGGACGGGGACTTTAGTTGATTTTATCAGATTGGCCGGTTGCCCTGTGCGTTGTCCTTGGTGCGACACAGGCTACGCAAATGGGGGCAAAGGTTTGCCGTCTGTGCCGCAGTCGATCGCCCAATTGCTCGCTCAATTGCAGTCTCCGAGGGTAGTCATTACTGGCGGCGAACCTTTCATTCACCGCGATTTGCCGGAGTTAGTTGAAGCTTTGTTAGAAGCTGACAAGCAGGTGAGTATTGAAACTTCGGGTGCTTGCTGGCAGGATGTTTCCCCGCAGGCTTGGATTACTCTTTCTCCTAAAGAACACGTCAATCCTCAATATCCGGTGCAAGAGCTTTTCTGGACTAGAGCTAATGAAATTAAGTTGGTGATTAGCACTGGCGAAGAAGTTGAATTTTATCACAAGCATTTGGAAAAAAATATGAATATTCCGGTTTTCTTGCAACCAGAATGGAACTCAAAAAAATTAGCAATTCCCATAATTTTGGAATTGCTGAAACAAAATCATAGTTACAGGCTATCTTTGCAAACTCACAAGTTTATTGGCGTGCAATAATTGGATGACTTAGCTAGAGTTATTCGTGAGGTAGGCGGTGCAGAATGGGGAGTGCCTCGCCCTACAATTCGTGGAAATATGTGCTAAAATTAAAGCAGTAATTTATTATTATGAAAATTATGCAAGCAGCTACTGAAAATCAAATGGGAAAAGTTATCACAACCCTAGTAATTACGAATCGGATCGATGAAGCTAAAGCAGAGGATGGTCTGATTCCCATCGAGCAAGTCAGGTCTGTTACTCTAGAAAATGTTTTGGTGGATACGGGCGCGACAACTTTGTGTTTGCCTAAAGATGTTCTCGCCAGACTGGGTTTGAAAATTCTCAAGCAAGTGGTTGTGGAAACAGCCACGGGTATTAGTGAGGCGAGGATTTTTCAAGATGCCAAGATTTCTCTGTGCGGACGCGAAGGGACTTTTGAGTGTTTGGAATTGCCAGAGGGGAAAACTCCACTTTTAGGGGTGATTCCGATGGAAGCGCTGGGAATTGAAGTGGATTTGAAAAATCAAAGATTGAAAGTTTTGCCCGACGGGCCGACGGAAACTTATTGGACAATTCTTTGATATTCTTGAGTTTGGATGCCAGCTATTCGATCGGCAGCGCTAAGATGGTTAAGCACTGTTTTGCACTACTCTCATGTCCCAACGCGCCGAAACCTCAAACAGCCAGCCAAGTGCATCCCGCAACGGGCATAATGTGACGAATTCTCACTCTAACAACCAAAATACGATTCGGGTTCGCGGTGCGAGACAGCACAACCTGAAAAATATCGATCTGGAACTGCCGCGCGATCGCCTGATCGTTTTTACTGGCGTCTCCGGTTCTGGTAAGTCTTCCCTCGCTTTCGATACAATTTTTGCCGAGGGACAGCGCCGCTACGTGGAGTCTCTCAGCGCTTACGCGCGCCAGTTTTTGGGACAGTTGGACAAACCGGATGTGGACGCGATCGAGGGGTTGAGTCCGGCTATTTCGATCGACCAAAAGTCAACTTCTCATAACCCCCGATCGACTGTTGGCACTGTTACAGAAATTTACGATTATCTCAGATTGCTCTACGGCAGAGCCGGCGAACCGCACTGTCCGATTTGCGATCGGTGCATTGCGCCCCAGACAATTGATGAAATGTGCGATCGAGTCATGGCACTTCCCGACGGCACTCGCTTTCACCTTCTGGCACCAGTTGTGCGCGGAAAAAAAGGCACTCACCGCAAATTATTGTCGAGTTTAGCTGCGGAAGGATTTATTCGCGTCAAAGTTAACGGAGAAATTTTAGAACTTTCGGAAAATATCGAATTAGATAAAAATCTAACGCACAATATCGAGATAGTTGTCGATCGGTTAATTAAAAAACCCGGTTTAGAAGAACGTTTAGTTGATTCTCTGGCAACTTGTTTGCGCCATTCTGAGGGAATTGCGATAATTGAAGAGTTACCGAATGATGAAAATTCCGAACCACAGGGGCCGATCGTATTTTCCGAAAACTTTGCTTGTCCCGAACACGGCGCGGTAATGGAGGAACTTTCACCCAGGTTATTTTCTTTTAATTCGCCCTACGGCGCGTGCCAAAACTGCCACGGTTTGGGGAGTTTGCGAACTTTTGCGCCGGAGTTGGTAGTTCCCGACGAGAAAGCGCCTCTTTATTGTGCGATCGCGCCTTGGTCAGACAAAGACAATTCCTATTATCTCTCTTTGCTTTGCAGTATTGCTGATACTTGCGGGTTTGATATCGACACTCCTTGGTATCGATTAAGGCCCGAACACCAGCGGGTAATTTTGTACGGCAATGAGTCCAAGCGCACCTCAGAAGGTAAAAAGCGCGACGGCAGCACTGATTTTAGGAGAGATTTTAATGGCGTGATTTCCATGTTGCAGCGCCAGTACGACGATACTGGTTCTGATTTGATCAAGCAGAAGTTGGAACAGTATCGGGTCGATCGCTCTTGCGAGGTTTGTCACGGCAAACGCTTGAAACCCGAGGCGCTTTCCGTGCGGTTGGGACAGTACGGAATTGTAGATTTAACGAGTATTTCGATTCGCGAATGCCGCGAACGAGTAAATAATTTGGGATTGAGCGATCGGCAATTCCAAATATCCGATTTAGCCCTCAGAGAAATCAAAGCAAGGCTGCAATTTTTGCTCGATGTCGGGTTAGATTACCTGACTTTAGATCGCGCAGCAATGACGCTTTCTGGCGGAGAAGCCCAGCGAATTCGGCTGGCGACTCAAATCGGTTCTGGTTTGACGGGCGTTCTCTACGTTTTGGACGAACCCAGCATCGGACTCCACCAAAGAGACAACTTTCGCCTGCTGCAAACCTTAACAAAATTGCGCGATTTAGGCAATACTTTGATTGTCGTAGAACACGATGAAGAGACCATGCGAGCAGCCGACCATATTGTCGATATCGGGCCCGGTGCTGGCGTGCACGGCGGCAAAATTATCTCGCAAGGAAGTTTAGAAAATTTGCTGGCGGCAGAAGAATCTTTGACCGGGGCTTATTTGTCGGGAAAGCGAGTAATTGAAACCCCTAATGAAAGAAGAAAAGGCAACGGCAAAGCTCTCTCAATCATCAATGCGACGCGCAACAATTTAAAAAATATCGATGTAGAAATTCCGCTGGGAAAACTCGTCTGCGTGACCGGGGTTTCCGGTTCGGGAAAATCCACTTTAATCAATGAATTGCTGTACCCCTCCCTGCAACACTATATCACCAAAAAAGTGCCTTTACCCCCCGATATGGACGCCCTCAAAACTAAAGGGGAACGCTCTCTAGAGGATGTGGTTGATAAGGTAATTGTAATTGACCAATCTCCCATCGGTCGTACTCCGCGTTCTAATCCCGCTACTTACACGGGAGTCTTTGATGTGATTCGGGATTTGTTTGCCGAAAGCATTGAAGCGAAGGCAAGAGGTTACAAAGCGGGGCAGTTTTCTTTTAACGTCAAAGGAGGAAGGTGCGAAGCTTGCGGCGGCCAAGGCGTGAACGTGATTTCGATGAATTTTCTGCCGGATGTTTACGTGCAGTGTGAGGTTTGCAAGGGTGCACGGTACAACCGAGAAACACTGCAAGTTAAGTACAAAGGCAAGTCGATTTCTGATGTTTTGAACATGACTGTCGAGGAATCTTTGGAAATGTTTAAAAATATTCCCAGGGCGGGCGTCAGACTGCAAACTTTGGTTGATGTGGGTTTGGGTTACATTCAGTTGGGACAGCCGGCGCCGACGCTTTCTGGAGGGGAAGCGCAGCGGGTAAAATTGGCAACGGAACTGTCGCGCCGCGCTACTGGGAAGACGCTTTATTTGATAGATGAACCGACGACGGGTTTGTCGTTTTATGATGTTCACCATTTGTTAAATGTGCTGCAAAGATTGGTGGATAAGGGTAATTCAATTTTGGTAATCGAACACAATTTAGATGTGATTCGGTGCTGCGATTGGGCGATAGATTTGGGGCCTGAAGGGGGAGATAAGGGCGGCGAAATTATTGTGGCGGGGACGCCGGAGGAGGTGGCGGCAAATCAGAGGTCTTATACTGGGAAATATTTGCAAGCTGTTTTGCAGCAGCATCCTTTGGGGGAGGCTGTAGCCGTTAGTTAATTCTCACTAAAGCACCTAACCTTCGATGAAGGGAAATGCTGATGGGGAGTAAGAAAGATGTAGGCGATCGCCCTCCACCCCAAAACGCTGCGATCGCAACCCCCATAATCGAAAATCAAGGTAAAATCCAAAATTGCGTTAAGAGGCGATAATGGAACCTCTGAGCTACCGCCCCTGAGCTACCTATGGTGGAACTATGAATGCAGTCGAAATCGAAGAAGCAGTTTCCAGGCTCGCTGAAGCGCCCTTTGACTCGGAAGAGTTCCCCTTTGCCTTCCTCGAAGCCTTTGGTAACAAGCCGACGACTCTCAAGCGGCTCAAAAGCAAAAGCGGTGGCTCCAACCAATCGGATCTCGGTGGCGTGCTCCAGCGTAACAATATCCATGTAAAGGTTTGCCCGGAAGGCGAGGTGACAAACACCCTCACCGCGTTGCGAGATAGTGCGGCGACGGCTCGGTATAAGGTTAAGTTTATCCTGGCCACCGATGGCAAAAGTTTTGAGGCGGAAAACCTCGCTGATGGGGAGATAGTCGCTTGCGATTACCCTGACTTTCACAACCATTTCGGTTTTTTCCTGCCGTTGGCGGGCATTACGACAGTCAAGCAGATCCGTGAGAACGCCTTTGATATCAAGGCTACGGGGCGCCTCAACCGCCTGTATGTCGAGCTGCTGAAGGAGAACCCGGAGTGGGACAAGGCCGATCGCCGGGAAGCGTTAAATCACTTCATGGCGCGACTAATCTTCTGTTTCTTTGCGGAGGATACGAATATCTTTCACAGCAATGCCCTCTTCACTGCCACGATCGAACAAATGAGTGCGAGTGATTCGTCGAATACGCACGAGGTGCTGTCAGAGATGTTTCGGGCGATGTGTACGCCGCTTAAGGATCGGGAGGCGGCGAAGATTCGGAATTGGGCAGATAGATTCCCCTATGTGAATGGAGGGCTGTTTTCGGGTGGGGTGGCGGTGCCGCGTTTTAGCAAGATTGCCCGATCGTACTTACTTCATGTTGGCAATCTGGACTGGACAAAGATTAATCCCGATATTTTCGGCTCGATGATTCAGGCGGTGGCGGATGATGAAGAGCGGGGTGCGTTGGGGATGCACTATACGAGTGTGCCGAATATCCTCAAAGTATTGAATCCGCTGTTTTTGGATGATTTGCGGGAGCAATTGGAGGCGGCGGGGGACAACGCCCGCAAGTTGCTGAATTTGCGGCAACGGATGGCGCGAATTCGGGTTTTCGATCCGGCTTGTGGATCGGGGAATTTTCTGGTGATTGCGTATAAGAAAATGCGCGAGATTGAGTGGGAGATTAATCGTCTTCGGGGTGAGCCCGATCGCAAGTCTGAGATTCCGCTGACGAATTTTCGGGGAATTGAATTGCGTCACTTTTCCTGTGAAATTGCGCGGTTGGCGTTGATTATTGCGGAGTATCAATGTGATGTGATGTATCGAGGGCCAAAGCTGGCGCTGGCGGAGTTTTTGCCGCTGAAGGATGATAACTGGATTACCTGTGGGAATGCCTTGCGGTTGGATTGGTTGAGTCTTTGTCCGCCGACGGGAACGGGGGTGAAGTTAGTGGCGAATGATTTGTTTAGTACGCCGCTGAAACAGGCTGAGATTGATTTTGAGAATCAGGGCGGAGAGACTTATATCTGTGGAAATCCCCCGTACTATGGAAGCCGTAAACAGACGGATGAACAAAAATCCGATTTGGAGCAGCTCTGCGGTAAAAAGATAAAAAAATGGAAATCTCTGGATTATGTGGCTGGCTGGTTCTTGAAAGGTTCGGAGTTTATAGCAAATCAGCCTGCCACTTTCGCCTTTGTGTGTACCAGCTCAAATTGTGAAGGACTACAGGTATCGGTTCTCTGGAAATTTCTCCTAAGCGGCAATGCTCAAATCGTGTTCGCCTACAGACCTTTTAAGTGGGCAAATCTTGCTGCAAATAACGCTGGAGTTACGGTGAATATCGTTGGTGTTTCTACTACTTCCAACAAACAAGAGAAGAAAATATTTGAGGAGGAGCAGTTACAAGTTGTTTCTAATATCAGTCCATACATTTTGGCGACTCCCGATATTTTTGTAGAAACAGAACCGAAACCAATTTCAACTTTACCCTCTATGATTATGGGGAGTATGCCACGCGATGGTGGGCACCTCTTGCTCTCACCTGAAGATGCTAGAAAACTTTCTGGTTCCTATACAGAAATCCACAGCCTCATTCGACCTTATATCGGTACCGATGAATTAGTTAAAGGAAATCAGAGAAAATGCCTTTGGATTGAGGACAGTGATTTAGATATCGCAATGTCAGTTCCTGAGATCAGAATTCGGTTGAAGAAGGTCTCTGAAATGCGAACTGTGAGTCCCCTCGATTCAACGAAAGAGTTTGCAAATCGCCCACACAGATTTGTGTATTTGGCAGGCCGAGCTAAGTATCATACGGTTGGTGTTGGCGGCGCATCTTCTGAGAATAGAGAGTACCTGCCAGTTTCATTATTCGATCACCGAAGTGTCCTGAGCAATCTTGCATTCGCCCTTTACGATGCCCCACTCTGGAACATGGCACTGATCGCCTCACGCCTTCACCTAGTCTGGATCGCCACCGTCTGTGGCAAGTTAAAAACCGATTTTCGCTACTCCAACACCCTCGGCTGGAATACCTTCCCCGTCCCCACCCTCACCGACCAAAACAAAGCCGACCTCACCCGCTGCGCCGAAGACATCCTGCTAGCGCGAGAGCACTATTTCCCAGCCACGATCGCCGATATGTACGATCGCGATCGTATGGACACCGAATTCCCTCTGGTTAGGGAAGCGCACGATCGTAACGACGAAATCCTGGAACGAATCTACATCGGTCGCCGCTTCAAAAACGACACCGAACGCCTCGAAAAACTGTTTGAATTGTACACAAAAATGACCGCACAGCCAGCGCCCCTCAACAAGTCTGCCAAACGTAAAACCAAAGGAGAAAAATGATAATGGCAAAAGATTTAACTTCATCGCCACTCGATCGCCAAAATATCCTCAACAATCGCTATGCCCTAGAAAAAATAGAAGAATACTTAGGATTAGGAGGCACTTACTATGAAGAAGAACTGCTATTTACAAAACAACAACTGATTGAAATTTTCGGTATCAGCGAAAGTACAATTGAAAAGTATCTATCCAGTCACAACGATGAGCTGAAGACTAATGGCTATAGGGTGCTACGAGGTCAGAAACTTCGAGAGTTCAAGACTTTGATGGATGCTACCGTAACTGATTACGGTACCAAAACCACAGTCCTAGGGGTTTTCACCTTCCGGGCGACTCTAAATCTAGCAATGGTGCTAGTGGAGAGCGATCGGGCCCGTGCAATTCGATCGCGCATCTTAGATATCGTCATTGACGTAATGGCAGAACGGGCAGGCGGACATACCAAATATATTAACCAGAGAGATAACAATTACTTACCAGCAGTCTATCAAGAATTTAGCTATCGTAAAACCTTTACCGATGCCCTTGATAATTACCTCGACATGGGTAAATTTAAGTATGGCATTTACACCAACAAAGTGTATCAGATTGTTTTCCGAGAGAAAGCCGAAGAATATAAGCAGATATTAAGCCTGGGTAAAAACGATTGTCCCCGTGATACCATGTATGCCGAAGTTCTCATCGCCATTGCCAGCCTAGAGAATGGTTTGGCAGCAGAATTGAAAGCCGAGTCAGAAAAGGTGGGACGAAAGCTGAAACAAAAAGAGGTTGATTCGCTATTGGAAGCGGCAGAGGAAAACCCCTACCTAAAACCCATTATTGAAGATGCCCGCATCAAAATGGCCAGTCGCGATCTAGGGTTTCGGGATGCTCTGCATCAACAATTAGAAGCCTATATCCAAAGTGTTCCAGAGAGCGACTTTGATAAATTTTTAGGAGAAACCAGCCGTTCTTTAGAAGAGCAACTTTCCGATCCGGCTCTTTTGGCTGTATTTAAGCGATTGAAGGATCGGTAAGTTATGGCAGCAGATTTTTTTTACTTTGACATTCACTATGCGATCGAGCTGCATGATTGGATTATCGAAAACTCAGGCGGATTTCCGGGTTCTAATAATCCGAGTCTACTAGAGAGCGCATTAGAACATATTCAAAACGATCTCTATTATCCTGAGATTCACCACAAATTAACTCACCTAGTTTTTGCTGTCAACAAGTTTCATGCTTTTTATGACGGAAATAAACGCTCTAGTATTGCATTGGGAGCTTATTTTCTAAAGCTCAATGGTTACGATTTTGTGGTAAGAAAGTTTGTCCTAGAAATGGAAAATATCGCCGTCTGGGTAGCAGAAGGAAAAATTTCTAAAGAGTTTTTATGTGAACTGATTGAGTCTCTTATTTTCGAGGAAGATTTCAGTGAAGAACTTAAGTTTAAGTTGGCGCTTGCTGTCATGGGCGATATTGATTCTAATGGTTAGCTTAGCTAGAACAGAGTCGTTACCTCCCTTTTTGGGCGTAAAAGTGCTTAAATGCAAATCCACATGACGAAGCTCCAAAGCTTAAAACCCTTATGAATGAAGGATTTAAGTGCTTAAAAGCAAATGGGAGTCACCCCGAAACCATGCCCCCCAACCTCCGCGCAGACCACGCTACCCCAAAGAAGTCGCTGCTCGATCGTAATGACGAAATCCTGGAACGAATCTACATTGGTCGCCGCTTCAAAAACGATACCGAGCGCCTGGAAAAACTGTTTGAATTGTACACAAAAATGACCAGTCAGCAGGCATCATCGAAAAAATCTGCCAAACCTAAAGGAGGTAAATGAGGAGAAGTGCGATGGCTGCGCCCCGGCTTGCGCCTACGAGCTACCAAAATGACCCGTTAAATACAGAATGTTAAAATCAGACTAGCCCCTTATAGCCAAACGAGCCAATGCTAACCCTAGACCAACTCATTTCAGAAGCAACTGCATTACCAGATGCAGCCAAAGCTATCCTCATTGACAAAATTGTGGAGAGCATGGAAAGACAAATCGATCGAGATATTTTATTAGAAGGTGTGCAGAAAGCTCAAGAACGCATTGCCGAAATTGATAGCGGCGCAGTTCAAACCATTCCCGGAGATATTGCCTTAGCCCAAATACGGCAACTCTCAAAGCAATGAAATATGAATTTCACCCAGTCGCCCTGCAAGAATATGCAGAGGCTGTGCAATTTTTTGCCCAACAAGACAAACACCAGGATTTCATCGACACGATAGAAAACGCCATATTTAAAATTATTGGATCACCAGAGCGCTGGCCGATCGTTGAAGGTCAGATTCGTCGTTATTTGACCCTCAAATTTTCCTATGCCATCTTGTATCGAGTCTATCCCGATCGAATCGTGATTGCGGCGATCGTGAGTTGTCGTCGCGATCCAAGCTACTGGAAAGATCGCCTCTGAAAATGGACTTTAGCAATAATTCAAGTACAAACCTGTCAATAACCCATTCACCGCCCAAAAAATCATGACAGCCGCCGAAAAACTCTACCAGCTTATCCAAACTCTCCCAGAAAGCCAAATCAACGAAGTCCTCAACTTCGCCGAATTTCTCCACCAAAAACAACTCTCCCCCCGTCAAACTATCCCCCCCGGCACTCTCACCGGACTCCGGGGCATCGCAAAACGTCCCGGTTCAGCCCCTAGCGATGATGACTTACAAGCAGAATATTCCGACTATCTCACCCAAAAATACCAGTAAGCCATCCCGTGAAAATTCTCATCAAATTAATATCGGATGCGGGAAACTCAGAGACTGCAGTCCTGAGAGGGAAGCCGCGTGAGGGACTTCAGTCCCGGTATTCTTTCTTTGAACAAGTTAATCACTATAAACAGAACTCTTAAACCAGCTCTAGCACAAAAATATCTAAAAAAATTCCGATGAGCAAACCGATCGCGATTCCCTCAGTTTCCGTCACCTACGCCCAGGATGGCACCTCCACCCGCCCCAACGCCCTCGGTATGCGCCCCATGCAAGAACGCGCCTACCAAAAGCGCGGCGAACAATACCTCCTGATCAAATCGCCCCCCGCCTCCGGCAAAAGTCGCGCATTGATGTTCATCGCCCTGGACAAACTAGAGAACCAAAACCTCAAACAAGCTATCATCGTCGTGCCAGAAAAGGCGATCGGCTCCAGCTTCCACGATGAGCCGCTGAGTCAGTTTGGGTTTTGGGCCGATTGGCAAGTTGAACCGAAGTGGAATCTCTGCGACGCACCGGGAAACGACGGCGGCAAAGTGGGCGCGGTACAGAAGTTTCTAGCCAGCGGTGCCAAAATTCTGGTCTGCACTCACGCCACATTCCGCTTTGCCGTGGACAAATTCGGTATCGAAGTCTTAGACGATCGCCTGATCGCCATAGACGAATTTCACCATGTTTCGTCCAACCCAGACAACAAGCTGGGCGATCGGGTCCGCCAACTCATGGCCCGCGACAAAACCCACATCATAGCCATGACCGGCTCCTACTTTCGCGGCGATGCCGAAGCTGTGTTGCACCCCGAAGACGAATCCCGATTCGATACCGTCACCTACACCTACTACGAACAGCTCAACGGCTACCAATACCTGAAGCAACTCGACATCGGCTACTACTTCTACGCGGGTAGCTACACCGACGAGATCGTGCAGGTGCTAAACCCCAAAGAGAAAACCATCCTGCACATTCCCAACGTCAACTCCCGCGAAAGTACGAAGGACAAGATCCGCGAGGTGGAGCACATCATCGAGGAACTGGGCGAATGGCAAGGCACCGATCCCAAGACGGGATTTCAACTCGTCAAAACCGCCGACGGCACAATTCTCAAGATTGCCGATCTCGTAGACGACGACCCCACCAAACGGGATAAAGTCGCCACCGCCCTAAAAGACCCCACCCAGAAGAACAATCGCGATCGTGTGGACATCATCATCGCCCTCGGCATGGCGAAAGAGGGTTTTGATTGGATCTGGTGCGAGCACGCCCTGACGATCGGCTACCGCTCCAGTTTGACCGAGATTATTCAGATTATCGGTCGCGCCACCCGCGATGCACCAGGGAAAACCCGCGCTCGGTTCACCAACCTGATAGCCGAGCCGGATGCCGCCGAATCTGCCGTCACCGAGGCAGTGAACGACACGCTCAAAGCCATTGCAGCCAGCCTACTGATGGAGCAAGTGCTCGCGCCGCGCTTCGAGTTCAAACCCAAGCGCCCCGACAATCAACCAACACCCGGTTTCGACTACGGGGAAGATGGTTACAATCCTGGCAAGTGCAACGTGGGCATCAATCCAGAGAGAGGCCTCATTCAAATGGAAATTAAGGGATTAGCCGAACCCAAGAGCCCGGAAGCCGAACGCATCTGCCGCGAAGACTTGACCGAACTGGTGACGGCATTTGTCCAAGATAAGCCAACGATCGAGCGCGGCCTATTTGATGAAGAACTGGTGCCGGAAGAACTAACCCAAGTTCGCATGGGCAAAATCGTCAAAGAGAAGTTCCCCAATCTAGAAGCGGAAGATCGAGAAGCCGTCCGCCAACACGCGATCGCCGCCCTAACCCTCGTCCAACAAGCTAAAAAAACCATGAACGAAAGTGGTGGGCAGTATGCCACAAATCCTGGTGGTGGGGAAGCAGCGAAAAACACCTCACTCCTCGATGGGGTGAGGAAGTTCGCCCTATCGGTAACAGACCTCGATATGGATCTGATCGATCGCATCAATCCCTTTGGCGAAGCCTATGCCATTCTGGCTAAATCCATGAGCGAAGAACGGCTCAAGCAGGTGGCGGAAGTCATTGCGGCTAAGCGAGTAACCCTTAGCGTGGAAGAAGCGCGGGAATTAGCCAAACGGGCGCTGCGGTTCAAGCAAGAAAAAGGCAGGTTGCCCTCTCTCACAGCAGTCGATCCCTGGGAAAAACGGATGGCAGAAGGAGTTGCCTTCCTGCAACGCAAAGTAAAGGAGGAAACTAATGCCTAAGTACACCACCGATGATGATTTGGAATTGCTGGGTGAATTGGGCATGGACATGACCCCCGAACCCTCCGGCCAGCGTTCTGCCAGAGAAGAGCGGATCGTCGCAGGCTTTGAGGAGATCGAGCGGTTTGTGGAAGAATATGGCAGACTGCCCCAGCATGGGGAAGATCGGGATATCTTCGAGCGGCTTTATGCAGTACGGCTCGATCGCCTACGAGAATCGGAGGAATGTCGCGCAGTCTTGGAACCGCTAGACTCACGCAGACTGTTAGATGCTGAGACTGATGCCAGCCTGATCACAGAAAGCAATCTGACAGATGAAGCGCTGCTGGCCTCCCTGGGAGTCGATGCAGCCTCAGAGAACGACGTTACCCAGCTTACTCATGTGCGATCGCGCAGCGAAATCAAAGCAGCCGAGGAAATAGCCCAACGGACTCCCTGCCAGGACTTTGATGAATTCAAACCCATCTTTGACAAAGTGCAACGGCAATTGCAGTCGGGGGAACGGCAAACCATCAAATACCAGGACTATGCGGCTGTAAAGGAAGGTGATTTGTTCATCCTTGATGGGCAGAAGGTGATGGTGGTCGATATGGGTGAGCCATTTGTCAGCGACTATGGGCGATCGGACTGCCGGCTGAGGGTGGTTTATGACAATGCCACCGAGAGCGATTTGCTGTTGCGATCGCTCCAGCGTGCTTTAAATAAAGACAAGGCCAGCCGCCGCATCACCACCCCAGATTTCGGCCCTCTATTTTCCCATATTGAAGCAGCAGACGACTTACCGACGGGCTATATTTACGTGCTCAGGAGCCAATCGGATCATCCCTTCATTGCTGAGAATCGGTTTATTATTCACAAGATCGGCGTCACCGGAGGAGACGTAAAAAGCCGAATTGCCAACGCCAAGAAAGACCCCACCTATCTGCTAGCAGATGTGGAAATCGTCGCAAAATTCAAACTGGCAAATATGAACCGGAAGCGACTTGAGGCACTCCTTCAGAAGTTCTTCGCCAGCGCTCGATTGGATTTGGAATTACAGGATCGCTTCGGTATACCAGTGCAGCCAAGAGAGTGGTTCCTCGTTCCACTAGAAGTCATTGAGGAGGCGATCGAAAAAATCAAAGAAGGAACCCTCGATCAATTCCGGTACGATCGGGAAACAGCAAGTCTCACGCGATCGTAATGCTATCTAAGGGGAATACGTCCAATTAGAACCCAAACTAAAAATGGCAAAGGATATCTTCCACAACACGGTCAAAATCGCCCTACAAAAAGATGGCTGGAAGATTACCCACGATCCCTACCAGTTACGCTATGGTGTTGCTGATGTCTACATCGATCTTGCAGCCGAAGAAGCGATCGCCGCTGAAAAAGAAGGACGTAAAATAGCTGTAGAAGTCAAAAGTTTGGCAGGTGGCTCGACCATTTCTGAATTCCACACTGCCCTCGGTCAATTCCTCAACTATCGCATTGCCATCGAAGTCTCTAGCGAACCTGAACGTGTCCTGTATCTGGCAGTACCCACCGATACCTACCAAATGTTTCTCAGATTTGAACCCGCAAAAACTGTCATCGAACGTTATGAAATCCGACTAATTGTTTACAATCCAACTCGTGAGGCGATCGACCAATGGATAGACTAAACGAATACCGCAAAATTGTTTGTGACTTTCTCGAAGACTTTTCTACAAATGACGCAAATGCTCAGTTAATCTTCGATATCGCCCGCGATCGATACCTCGTCATGCACAACGAATGGCGCGACGAATATCGCATCTATGGGTGTGCCATGCAGCTCGATATCATCGAAAATCAAATCTGGATTCAACACAACAGTACCGAAATCTACATCGATCGAGAACTGATTCAACGCGGTGTGTTTTCTCAAGATATCATTTTTGGGTTTCGCTCCCCCAGCATCCGAAAACTCCTTGCCACCAACTATTCCTAGAGACAAATATTCTGTGATAAAATGATGAGATAGCACGTTATTAGTAAGGTGCGTCAGATATTTAAACCTTCAATAATCGTTTAAGAAACTCACCTGACGCACCATACAATTAAAATACGTCGTATAATTGATAGAATATAGGTGCGAATACTTCGCCCCTCCGGATATATTTACAAAATTGGGATAATCGTTCATGAGTCGAAAATACTATTCTAATCGTACTGGCAAAAATCATGAGGCGAGTCGCTACGAGCTACCCATGTTCGTTAAACTTTTCAAAGCTGTTTATCTTGATTTTCTAAAGAACGATTATTTTTATGAAAACTCTGGAGATGTTCCAGGCAAGCTAGGTGCTGATATAGAAGCACAAATGTTTATCAAGCTCAAGAAACCTGACTTATGGCCAATTGAGGAAAAATGTAATAATTATTCAGAGGATGACTTGTTTGATGTCATCGAGTTTCTTTACGATTGTGTTTCTAAGCCGATTCATCGATACGATGAATGGAGTAATCATGGAGATTCTTATGACACCTTCGATAGGGAGACTGGTAAGCAAGAATTTAGAGATAGAATAAATCAGCTCTTGTGTGACTATAGAGAGGGATATGAACTATCCGAAAATGGTGAAATTCTAGAATTTCCCGAGCAAGGATTGGAGGAGTTAGTTCGGGAGCATAACACTTATGCAGTCAGTATAAATACTCAGGAAATTGAGGTCATAATTAGTGGATAATTAAAGATGT